>NZ_BAABFR010000067.1:0-27922 GCF_039541155.1 Tsukamurella soli | reverse complement strand
GACTTCGCGACCGTCGCCGCACCCGCGCGGGCAGGCCCGCCGACGGTGCCCCGGACGACGGCGCGGCCGAGGCCGCCGACCGGTCCACCGACGTGCAGGCCGACGGCGCAGGACCGGACACAGACGGTGCCGACCCGCACGCGGAGGGTGATCGCCCGGCGCGCCGGCGCCGTCGGCGCCGCCGTTCCGGCCCGAAGACCGATACCGGCGCACCGACCGAGGCCGCGCTCGCCGACTGAGCGCCGGGCTCCACACGAAGCCGTGAAGTCCCCGGCACCCCGTGAGTGCCGCTCCTGCTGGCGCGGCACTCACGCGGTGCAGCGGAGGACTCCCCCGTGGCCGCTACGCCGCGACTGCGGAGCCAGCCGTTAGGGTGGGGCCCGTGGTGAGACCCGAACGCCGGACCCCGACGGACCTCGCGATCGCGCTGTTGATCGTCGTCGTGGTCGCAGTCGGGGTGGTGGTGGTGTGGTACGCCAGTTCCGCGCGGCGCACCACCGACGTCGTCGCGGCACAGACCGCGCCGGTCCCCGAGCCCCTCGCAGCCCTGCCGACCACGCTGCGCCCCACCTGGACCGCACACTCGACGGAGCCGTTCCAGGTCGTCGCGGGCACCGTCGTGACCGGCGACGGCGGCACCGTCTCAGGAATCGACGCCACATCGGGCCGCTCCGCCTGGCGGTACACCCGAGACGAAGGCCTGTGCGGCATGATCTCCAACACCTCCACGATCCTGGCGTTCTACCCGGACGCACGCGGCTGCGGCGAGGTCACGGCACTCGACCCGGGCACCGGCCAACGCCGGTACGCGCGCTCCAGTCGCGAGGACGCGAAGGTCACGCTCACCACCGACGGCTCGTATGTGGCCGTGCAGTCGGCGTCCCGCGTCGACGTGCTGCGCTCCGACCTGGTGCTCACCAACGAGTACGGCACGCCCGACGTGCCGGTGAACCCCGGTACGCAGCCCCGGTCGGGCTGCACGCAGCTGTCGGCGATGCCTGCCGGCACGCAGGTGGCGGTGCTCGAGCACTGCCCCACCGAGATCAACCCGCGCCTGACGCTGATGGCGTCGGTACCCAAGGACTCCGCGACGCCCGAGGTCTCCGTCAGCACCGTGATCCCCGCACTCGGCACCGACGATCACGTCCGCATCGTCGGCGCCGTCTCCAACGCCGTCGCCGTATACGTGCCCCCGCAGAACGGGCGGCCCGCTCGACTCGAGGTGCTCGGAACGGACGGCACCGTACTGACGAGCCGCGACATCGCATCCGGCCCGAGCGGGGCACCGGCCGACGTGCCGATCACCGACGAGGGTGGCGTGCTCAGCTTCTACACCGGAGAGGACACGCTGGTGCTGGACGCGACCACGCTGGCGCTGCGGCTGATCATCCCCGAGACCCGCGGCCCGGGTGCGGTGATCGGCAACCAGATCGTCGTGCCCGGAGCGTCGACGCTCACGGCCTACGACCTCGCGTCCGGGCGGGAGGGCGCGGCGGTCCCCGTGAGCCGGCCGGGCTACACCGCCGGCCCGATCATCACCGATACAGCGGGCCAGACCGTCGTATGCCAGTGGGGCGACACCGTGCAGGCCTACCGCGCGGGTTGAGCAGCCGCGCCGCTCACGCCTCGGGCTGCCACTCCACAAGCGGCGCACCGTCTTTCATCTGCGCCCACAGGTTCTGGGCGAGTTCGCGATATGCCGTGGCGCCCTTGTTCTTCCGCCCCGCCAGCACGGTGCGGCCCGCGGCGTTGGCTTCCGCGAAGCGCACGGTGCGCGGGATCGGCGGCGCCAGCACCAGCAGTCCGTAACGGTCGGCGACGTCCGAGAGGATGTCCCGGCTATGTGTGGTACGGGCGTCGTAGAGTGTCGGAATCGCACCCAGCAGAGCAAGATCCGGGTTCGTGATGCGCTGCACGTCGCGCACCGTCTTGAGCAGCTGCCCCACGCCGCGGTGCGCCAGGGTCTCGCACTGCAGCGGGACCGCCACCGCGGCGGCGGCCGTGAGCCCGTTGAGCGTGAGCACGCCGAGGCTGGGTGGGCAGTCGATGAGGATCACATCGAACCGGTCCGCCACGTCGGCGAGCGCCCGCTTGAGCGCGTACTCCCGGCCCGCCCGCATCAGCAGCATCGCCTCGGCGCCCGCCAGATCGAGGGTCGCCGGGAGGAGCGTCACCCCGTCCTGCGTGTCGAGCAGCACGTCGGTGATCGACGCGTCCTCGAGGAGTACGTCGTGCACGCTGCGCTCGATCCGATCGGGGTTGTGCCCCAGCGAGAACGTGAGGCAGCCCTGCGGATCGAGGTCGACGACGAGGACGCGTACACCGAGTTCTGCGAGGGCGGCACCCAGGCTCGCGACCGTGGTGGTCTTCGCCACGCCGCCCTTCTGGTTCGCCACGGCGAGAACAAAGGTCATAGGGCCGACCCTACCGATCTCGGAGGTGGTACGCGGGGCGCCGGGCCGGTCGCGACGGCGGACCGGCGCGGCGGGGCCCCGGCCGATACGAGAGGATGACGGCCGATACGAGAGGATGACCCCGTGACCACACCCGAGTACCGACTTGTCACCATCCGTCACGGCGAGACCGACTGGTCCGCAGCTGGGCGCCACACCGGAACCACGGATCTCCCGCTCAATCACGAGGGCGCCGCGCAGGCGGCGGGGCTCGCCGCCGTCCTCGACGCGCTGAACCTGCAGGGCGACGTCACCGTCCTCGTCAGCCCGCGCGAGCGCGCCGTGCGCACCGCGCAGCTCGCAGGCCTCACCCCGACCCGCATCGAGCCGGACCTGGCCGAGTGGGACTATGGCGACTACGAGGGCATCACCACAGCGAAGATCCACGAGACCGTGCCCGACTGGACCATCTGGACGCACGGCGCGCCCGGCGGGGAGAGCCCCGAGCAGGTGCAGGCGCGCGTCGACCGGGTCCTGGCGGAGGCCAGTGCGAAGATGACCGACGGTGACGTCGTGCTGATCGGGCACGGGCACCTGGGCTCGGCGCTGACGGCCCGGTTCCTGCAGGCGCCCATCACATTCGGGCGGCACCTGCACGTGCTCCCGGCCTCCGCGACGGTGCTCGGATTCGACGCCCGCAGCGTGCCCCAGCTGCGCGCCTTCGGCCGTACCGGCTACGCAGCCGACGCCTATACCGGCCGCTGAATCGTCCTGCCGGACCGCCGATCGAGGCGCCCCGTCACGGTCTCAGCCCCGTCGTCCGTAGCCGCGGTCGAGCCAGGCGACGGTGGCGGGGCTGAACAGCAGCACCAGCACCGCGAGCGCGAGGATCAGCACCGGGATCCCGAACCCGGCCAAGTGCGACTGGAAGGCCATCGTGTAGCCGACGGGCAGCAGCAGGAGGTTCGCGAGGACGCCCAGCGTGCGGCCCCAGCGCCGCCCGGACCACAGCGCCCACCCGCCGGCCAGCACCGCCGCGCCCATCGGGATCAGCCAGAAGGCGAGGCCGTACGCCCCGCGCGGCGAGGCGGCTCCCGCGGTCAGGCCGCGGATCAGCTCGACCACACCCACCACGACCCCGGCCACTCCCTCGGCACCGACCAGGCCGCCGGCGATCCGCGCGGCGCGGGGGGACGGGGCGTCGGGTGTCGACGCCGCGACTGGGCTCGTCGGGGCGGGCGCGCCCGCGGAGTCGGCCGGGTCCGGACTGTTCACGCGGCCACACTACTCTGGCCGCGTGCGCGCCCTGCTGATCGTGAACCCCAACGCGACCGCCATCACCCCCGCCGGCCGGGACCTCGTGGCGATGGCTCTGCACGCCAACATGGACCTGGTCGAGGCACAGACGGAGCGGCGCGGCCACGCGGGGGACCTGGCCCGGCAGGCGCGCACCGACGGCTTCGACCTGGTGATCGTGCACGGCGGCGACGGCACCGTCAACGAGGTCATCAACGGCATCCTGGGTGAGGAGGGCGCGCACCCCGGCGAGCCCGTCACCGACCCCGAGCACCTGCCCGCCGTCGCCGTCATCCCGGGCGGCAGCGCCAACGTCTTCGCCCGCTCGCTCGCGGTGCCTCGAGACCCACTCCAGGCCACGGTCCACCTGTCGGACCTGTTGGAGCGCAACACCTTCCGCACGATCGGGTTGGGCCGGGCCGGCTCCCGCTGGTTCCTGTTCAACGCCGGGGTGGGCCTCGACGCTGCGGTGATCGCCAACATGGAGACGCTCCGCGCGAAGGGCAAGGCGGCCACATTCCCGCGGTATGTGCGCACGGCGATCCGGACGTTCTTCGCCACCGCCCGGCGCGCCCCCCAACTCACCGTCCACCTCCCGGCCGCCGGCGCGTCCGGCGAGCGGGCGGTGGACGGCGTGCACTTCGCGTTCGTCTCCAACGCGAGCCCGTGGACGTTTCTCGGTGACCTCCCCGTCCTCACCAACCCGGAGACCGACTACGGCTCCGGCCTCGGCGTCTTCGCGTCCCGCTCGATGCGGACGATCCCGAACCTGCGCCTGGTACAGCAGATGCTCTCGCGGCGGCGCAGCAACGGGCCGCGCATGAAGCACCTGCTGCGGGTCGATGACCTGCCTGTCATCCGGATCACCGCTGCCACACCGGCTCCCGCCCAGGTCGACGGTGACCACATCGGCGATACCGAGGACCTCACGTTCTGGTATTCACCGCAGCGGATCCGCGTGGTCGCGGACCTTCCCCCACTGCCGCGCGTCCGGTAACCCGCGTCCGGCTTCGGATTCGGCCCCGATCGCGCCGAACTCGGCGTCGCGGATGTGAGATACGAAGAAAGCCATTGCAAAGCTGCAGCGTATGCGGTTAAGGTAGCTGTCGCGCTGCGGGAAGCTCCGGAGTGTAGTACAACGGACCGAGCGCTCGAGAATCCACCCCCCTTGTGATCTCGAGCACGAACGTGCAAGAACCTATTGTCCTGTCGCTTGGAACCTGGAAGTATTCGGTCCAGTAACAACGCGGAAACATCTCGGTTCGACCGCGTTAACAGCCCGTGAGATGACATGGCGCCGAGAGCGCCTGTGAGGAGTGTGCAGAGATGGACTGGCGCCACAAGGCGATCTGTCGCGACGAGGATCCTGAGCTTTTCTTCCCCGTCGGCAACAGCGGTCCGGCCATCGCCCAGATCGCAGACGCGAAGCTCGTCTGCAACCGGTGCCCCGTGACCGCGGAGTGCCTGTCCTGGGCGCTCGAGTCGGGTCAGGATGCCGGTGTGTGGGGCGGTATGAGCGAGGACGAGCGTCGCGCTCTCAAGCGTCGCAACGCCCGTACCCGCGCGCGCACCACCGTCTGACGTAGCCGTAAGGAGGGCCCGGTGACCTGGTCACCGGGCCTTTCTCGTGCGCAGGATGGGCTGATCGAGCCCTAACCGGCGGGCTGCAGCGGCACCGTCAGCACGGCGTCCGTGCCGCCCGACGGTCCGGCCACCATCGTCAGCTCCCCCGCGAGCTCCGATGCCACGAGCGTGAGCACGATCTGCAGGCCCAGTCGGTCGGACTGATGCAGGTTGAAATCGTCGGGCAGGCCACGGCCGTCGTCGCGGACGATCACCTCGAGCACACGGGTCGACCGCTCGGCGAGGAGTTCGACGGTGCCCGGCACCCCGGATTCGAAGGCGTGCTCGATCGCGTTCTGGATCAGCTCGGTCACCACCATCACGAGCGGCATCGCGCGGTCGGCGTCCAGGTAGCCGACGTCGCCGTGCCGGGTGACGGCCACGGGCCCGGCCGGCGCGACCACGTCGGTCATGATGGGCACGAGGTGGTCGAGCACGTCGTCGACGTCCACCTGCTCGTCGACGGACATCGAGAGCGTCTCATGCACCAGCGCGATCGACGCGACGCGTCGCACCGACTCGGCGAGCGCCCGCTTGGCCTCCTCGTTCGGGGTACGGCGGGCCTGTAGCCGCAGCAGCGCCGACACCGACTGCAGGTTGTTCTTCACCCTGTGGTGGATCTCGCGGATGGTCGCGTCCTTCGAGATCAGGGCGCGGTCGCGCCGCTTGAGCTCGGTGACGTCACGGATCAGCACCGCCGCCCCGGCGGGTCGGGCGTGCGGCCGCAGGCCCAGTATCCGCAGCACGACGGTGACGCCGCCCGCCGACACCTCGACGCGCGCGCCGCCTCCGTGCGTGAGGGCCCCGCGCACGCCCTGGGTGAGCTCGTCGGATTCGAAGGTGTCCCCCACCAGCGCGTGGGTCAGATTCGCCAGGTCGGCGCCCGTGAGGTCGGCCGCCGCGCCCATCCGCCGGTAGGCCGACTGGGCGTTGGGGCTCGCGAACACGACGACACCGTCGGCGTCCAGGCGGATGAACCCGTCGCCCGCGCGGGGCGACGCCTGCCCCGTAGGCCGCTCCTCGGCCTCGGGGAACGTTCCGTCGGCGAGCATCTGGCACAGCGCGTTCCCGCAGTCGTTGTAGGCGACCTCGAGGGGGCTGGGAATGCGGGGCTGGGTGACGTTCACGTCCCGGGTGAGCACGGCGATCACCGAGCCGTCCCAGCGCACCGGCACGGCCTCGCGTCGCATCCGCAGAGGGCCACGCCACGCGGGTTCGGCCGTCCGCACCGTCCGTCCGGACCGGTACGCGGCATACACCGTCGCAGCATCGTCCGGACCCAGGACGAGGCCTACCCCGTCGTCCTCGTACAGCGTCGGCGTGGTGTTGGGCCGGCACTGGGCGATGCACACCATCCGCGGCTGATCGGCGCCGCCCGGCCCGCGCTCGCCGGCGTGATCCATGACGTCGTGTGGGGCGCCGGGACCGTCGGCGACGACCCATAGCCGCAGGTCGGCGAACGAGAGGTCGGCGAGGAGCTGCCACTCCCCCGCGATGCGCTGCAGGCGGCGCGCGGCGCGGCCGGGCAGGTCGGTGTGGATCGCGAGTAGATCGGCGAGCGATGCCATCCCCACCCCCTCTCGGGATCGTTTTTTGTCCGAGGTAGCACGGCCATGAAACAATAGCGGGCCGGACTCGTACGCCAGGAAGGAGATCGCGATGGGTAAGCGTGGACGCAAGAAGCGCGGCCGTAAGAAGAGCGCCGCCAACCACGGCAAGCGTCCGAACAGCTGAACAGGCTGTCGACGTGCGAACGGCCCGCCCGCGATGATCATCGCCGGCGGGCCGTATTCGTGCTCCGATGAGGCCCCGGGCATCGGCCGGGGCAGTCGCGCGGCGCTACTCGCTCGAGGTGCTGCGGTACACCACCGTGGTCTCCCGCAGCTGCAGCGTCAGGCGCGTCTTCAGGCTCTCCGGCGCCTGCTCGCCGCCGCACTTGCGGCTCACCAGCGACTTGATCTGCTGCTCGATGCCGAAGTGCTCGAGGCACTGCGAGCAACCGTCGATGTGTGCCTGCAGGCGCCGCTTGGCGTCGGCGTCACACTCGTTGTCGAGCAGTAGCCACACGTCCACCATCACCGCGGAGCAGTCGAGCTCCTCGTCGGGATTGCCGCCGGACGAGTACGTGCCGGTCACTTCGCCACCTCCTGCTGCTCGCCGGAGCGACGCATGAATCCACGCTCGCGGGCCACGTCCGCGAGCTGCTCACGAAGCTGCCGACGCCCGCGGTGCAGGCGCGACATCACGGTGCCGATCGGCGTACCCATGATCTCCGCGATCTCCTTGTACGGGAAGCCCTCGACGTCGGCGTAGTAGACGGCCATCCGGAACTCCTCGGGCAGCGCGGCGAGCGCTGCCTTGATGTCGTCGTCCGGGAGCGCATCCAGCGCCTCGATCTCAGCCGACCGGAGGCCCGTCGAGCTGTGCTCGGCGTTGGCGGCCAACTGCCAGTCGGTGATCTCGTCGGTCGGGTACTGCGCCGGCTGACGCTGCTTCTTCCGGTACCCGTTGATGTAGGTGTTGGTCAGGATGCGATACAGCCAGGCCTTGAGGTTGGTGCCGCGCTTGAAGCTCGCGAACGCGCTGTACGCCTTGACGTACGTCTCCTGCACCAGATCCTCGGCGTCTGCGGGATTGCGGGTCATGCGCAGCGCGGCGCCGTAGAGCTGATCCAGCAGTGGGAGCGCATCGGCTTCGAAGCGGGCCGTCAGCTCGGCCGGCGTCTCGGGGCGCTCGGGCTCCAGGGATTCCTCCACCGTAGCCGCCTCTGTGGTGTCCTCGTCCGCCATGTCGGCCAAGGCTACCGGTCGCACCAGCACCGCGGTTCCCGCGCCCATCGCCGTCCTTCCGTCCGTGGAGTCCCACCGCCGCTGCCGCCCCGGTCGAGGCCGGTCCGTTCGTCGGTTCCAGGTGGCACAACACGCCGCACACTGCGAACATTCCACCCGACGATGAGGTTGACTCGTCCCATGGCGAAGAGACCCGGAAGCGCCGCCACACCCGCACTCACCGCGCTCGCGGCCGCGGGGATCGAGCACCGCGTGCACGAGTACGTGCACGACCCCGCAGTCTCGTCGTACGGCGACGAGGCCGTGGCCGCGCTGGGCGTCGACCCCGCGGCCGTGTTCAAGACGCTGGTGATCACCGACGGGACCCGGTTCGGGGTGGCACTGGTGCCGGTCGCCGCGCGGCTGTCGCTCAAGGCGGCGGGCGCCGCGCTCGGGATGCACAGGCCGGCGCTGGCCGACCCCGCGGACGTGACCCGGGTGACGGGCTACGTGCTCGGCGGTGTGTCCCCGGTGGGCCAGCGACGGCGGCTCGCCACCGTCGTCGACGAGTCCGCGGCCCGCCACCCGACCGTGTACTGTTCCGCCGGCCGGCGCGGGCTCGAGATCGAACTGGCGCCGGCCGACCTGCTGGCCGCGACGGGAGCGTCCACGGCGCCGCTCACCGCGGGCTGAGCCGGCCTCCGGCACAGGCCGACCGGGACCGATCGCGCCCCCTACTCGATCTGCGGGCCGGATTGAGTAGGTTCGACAGTATGAGCACGTACCTCGTCACCGGCGGCACCGGTTTCATCGGCCGCAACGTGGTGACGCGGCTCGCCGCTGCAGACCGCGACGCCATGATCTACCTCCTGGTCCGGGACTCGTCCCTGGGCCGATTCGAGCGGCTGATCGCCGAGTTGGGCCCCTCGTCGTCGCCCCGGGTGATCCCCGTACCCGGCGACATCGAGCGCATCGGTCTGGGGATCTCCGACGCCGACCTGCCCGCCCACGTCGACCACGTGATCCACCTGGCGGCGGTGTACGACATGGAGGCTCCCGCAGCAGAGCAGGAGCTCGCCAACGTCGAGGGCACCCGCAACACCATCGCGCTCGCCCAGCGGCTGGGTGCGGTGCTGCACCACGTGTCGTCGGCGGCAGTCGCGGGCAACTACGAGGGCCGCTTCTCGGAGACCGACTTCGACGTCGACCAGGGGTTCCCCACGCCGTACCACCGCACCAAGTTCGCCGCGGAGCGCCTGGTCCGCGAGGCCGAGGGCCTGCGCTGGCAGGTGTACCGGCCATCGGTGGTGGTGGGCGACTCGGTGACCGGCGAGATCGACAAGGTGGACGGGCCGTACTACTTCTTCCCCCTGCTGCGGCTGATGGGTACTCTGCCGCGCCGGCTACGGCTGCCGTTCGCGAACCTGGGCTACACCAACATCGTGCCGGTCGACTTCGTCGCCACCGCCATCGTGGCGCTGGTCATGGCGCCGCCCGCACCCGGGCAGGTGTTCCACCTCGTCAACCCTGAGCCGCAGGGCATGACGGCGCTGTACGACGCCGTGTCGCCGGCCTTCGGCGGGCCCAGGTCGGTGCCGTTGCCAGGCGGTGGGCCGCTGGGCGAGTTCGCCACCCGGCTGGGCCGCCGCGGCGAGGTGCGGGCGTTCCGCGACGCCGTCTCCCGGCAGCTGGGCATCCCGCCGTCGGTGCTGGACTACCCGTTCTTCAAGACCACGTTCACCGCCGACACCACCCTCGCCCGCCTGCGCGGATTGGGTGTGACGCTGCCATCGCTCGCGCAGTACGGGCCCGCGATCTTCCGCTACTGGCAGGACAACCTCGACCCCGCGCGGAACCGTCGCGACGATCCCCGCGGACCCCTGGTCGGCAAGCACATCCTCATCACCGGCGGGTCGGCGGGGATCGGCCGCGAGGCGGCCCGGCAGTGTGTACAGGCGGGGGCCCACGTGTTCATCCTGGCGCGCAAGCCGGACGAGCTCGCGGAGGCGGCGGCGGCGATCGAGGCCGAACCGGGTCGGCCGGGCGTCCCGAAGGGGCGCATACGGGCGTTCTCGTGCGATGTCACCGACCCGGAGGCGGTGCGGACCACCGTGCGCGCGATCCTCGCCGAGCACGATCACGTGGACGTGTTGGTCAACAACGCCGGTCGGTCGATCCGGCGGGCAACCATCAACTCGGTCGACCGGGCCCACGACTACCAGCGCACGATGGCCGTCAACTACTTCGGCGCCGTGTACCTGATCCTGGAACTGCTGCCGCACATGATCGGGCGCAAGTCGGGCCATGTGGTCAACGTGTCGTCGATCGGTGTGCAGGTACGCGGGCCGCGGTTCGCCGCGTATGTCGCGTCGAAGGCGGCGCTCGAGGCGTTCAGCGACGTCACGGCCGTGGAGACGATGTCGGATCACGTGACCTTCACCAACATCCACATGCCGCTCACGCGCACCCGCATGATCGAGCCCACCGAGGCGTACGCCAACGCGCCCGCCCAACAGGTCGAGAGGGCCGCGGGCATCGTGATGCGGGCGATCGTGGAGCGGCCGCGTCGGATCGACAGCCCGCTCGGAACGATCACCCAGCTGGGCCAGTTCCTCAGCCCGCGGATCACCGCCGTGGCGCAGCACCAGGGCTACCTGCTGTTCCCGGAGTCGGCCGCGTCGCTCGGCGTCGAGGACCAGGACGAGCCCGGCTTCGACGGGATGACGCCGCGCGGACGCAGCAAGCTCGCCGCGACCCGCCATCGCGCGCAGGCGATCTCGCATCCGCTGGCGGAGTTGGCACAGGACACCGGGCTCACCAAGCTCGCTCGCAAGGCCGCGAACCGCCTGCCTGGGATCAACTGGTAGCCGTCGGGCCGGTGGGCGACCCGCTCAGAGCAGGGTCAGCTGCTCCGCGTCGCCGGGGTCGTCGATGCGGGTCAACAGCTCGGGTCCGTCGTTGCGGACGTTGCTCACCAGATCGGCCACGGGGCGGAGCTCTATGCGGCGCACCAGATCCGCCGACGGCGGCGCGAGCAGCCGGGGATCGGCGGGGCGGTCGGGATCGAGCCAGGCGTCGAGCTCGTCGCCGGGCAGCACGAGCGGCATCCGGTCGTGGATCTCGCGGAGCGGTCCGACGGAGTCGGTGGTCAGGACGGTGCACGACAGCACCGGGGGGTGACCGGCACCGTCGGCGCCCGGATCGTGCCACACGGACCACAGCCCCGCCACCAGCAGGTGCGAGCCGTCCTCAGGCGTCATGAAGTAGGGCTGCTTGCGGCCTCGGCCGCCGCCGACCCCGGCGCGCACCTGCCACTCGAACCAGCCGTCCATCGGGATCAGGCAACGCTTGGTCTTCAGCGCGGTGCGGAAGGCGGGCTTCTCCCCTGCCGACTCCGCGCGGGCGTTGAACAGCGGCGGGCCCGCCAGGGTCTTCTGCCACGACGGGACCAGGCCCCAGCGCATGGCGCGCAGGCGCCGATCCGCGGGCGCGTCCGGACGGTCCCGCGCGTGCCGCGCGACCAGCGCGACCACCTGCGTCGTGGGCGCGACGTTGTAGCCGGGCACGTCGAGCCGCTCCCGCACGTCGGCCGTCTCGTCGATCGCGTCGAGCTCGGTGGCGAGCAGCGCCGGATCGGTGGTCACGGCATATCGTCCGCACATACGTCCACGGTAGCGGCACTCGCATCCCACCCGACCTGCGTCCGAGGCGCACCCGGTCCGGCCCGGACACCTCGCCTCGGCGATGAACTCGGTCCGGCCACCCGGGTACGCCGACCCGCCTATCGTGAGCTGCGTGGCCGCCGCACGCGGGCGGCCCGCGAGCCCACTGGAAGGAGCGCACACCATGAGCGAGTACGCCGTCACCGATCCCGCTACCGGCGAGGTCGTGGCCACCTACCCCACCGCGACCGACGCCGAGATCGAGGCGGCGGTCGCGGCGGCGGCGAAGACGTCTCGCACGTGGCCGCGGGCGAGCACCGTGGCGGACCGGGCCGCCCTGATCCGACGGGTCGGCGAGCTGCACACCGAGCGCCGCGAGCAGCTGGCCGACGCGATCGTCCGCGAGATGGGCAAGCGCCGCGTCGAGGCGCTGGGCGAGGTGGACTTCAGCGCCGCGATCTACGAGTTCTACGCCGACAACGCCGAGCGGTTCCTGGCCGACGAGCCGATCGAGCTGCTCGCGGGCACCGGCACCGCCGTGGTCAAGAAGGGGCCCATCGGCGTGCTGCTCGGCATCATGCCGTGGAACTTCCCCTACTACCAGGTGGCGCGGTTCGCGGGCCCGAACCTGGTGGTGGGCAACACGATCCTGCTCAAACACGCGCCGCAGTGCCCCGAGTCGGCAGAGCTCATGGCGCTGCTGTTCCACGAGGCCGGGCTGCCACAGGGCGCGTACGTCGACATCCGCGCGACCAATGAGCAGGTCGCCGGGATCATCGCGGACCCGCGGGTCGCCGCGGTGTCGCTCACCGGCTCGGAGCGTGCGGGTGCCGCGGTGGCAGAGGTGGCCGGTCGCAACCTCAAGAAGTGCGTGCTGGAGCTGGGCGGCTCGGATCCGTTCATCGTGCTGTCGTCGGACGACCTCGACGCCACCGTCAAGGCTGCTGTCGCCGCGCGTATCGACAACACCGGGCAGGCGTGCAACGCCGGCAAGCGGTTCATCGTGACGGCGGACCTCTACGACGCATTCGTCGAGAAGTTCACCACCCGCCTGCTGGGCAAGGCCGACGGGATCTCGCCGCTGTCGTCGGTGCGAGCCGCCGAGACCCTCGAGCGGCAGGTCGCCGCTGCCGTGGCGGCGGGCGCCACGGTGACGGCGTCCGGCGAGCGCTCGGGGGCGTACTACCCGCCGGCCGTGCTGACGGGCGTCACCGTCGACAACCCCGCGTACCGGCAGGAGCTGTTCGGTCCCGTGGCCACGGTATACCGCGTCGAGTCTGAGGCCGAGGCCCTCGAGATCGCGAACGACACCCCGTTCGGCCTCGGCTCGTACGTCTTCACCACCGACCCGGAGCAGGCGCAGCGGGTCGCGGACGGGATCGAGGCGGGCATGGTGTTCGTGAACGGTGTGGGCGCGGAGGGCGTGGAGCTGCCGTTCGGGGGGATCAAGCGGTCCGGCTTCGGGCGTGAGCTGGGGCGGTTCGGCATGGAGGAGTTCGTGAACAAGAAGCTGATCAGGACCGTCGGGTGAGGGCGAAGTGAGGAACGAACGGAGCCCGGAACCCGCGCATCGATACCGTCGGGTGAGGGCGAAGTGAGGAACGAACGGAGCCCGGAACCCGCGCATCGATACCGTCGGGTGAGGGCGAAGTGAGGAACGAACGGAGCCCGGAACCCGCGCATCATCACCGTCGGGTGATCCCCAGCGCAGCGCGGGCGATCGCGTCGCTGTCGCGGATGGTGATCGAGTTGACGTTGGGCCGGATGCCGGTCTCTGTCACCCAGTTGGCGCCCTCGGTGGGGATCCCGAACACGTAACGGTGCGGGTGGAACGTGCCGTCCGCGCGGATCGGCCGGAACGGGCGGGCGGTCACCGCTACGCCGCCCGTCCGATGCCGACGCTCGGGGTGCGAGCCGATCGCGAACGCGGTCACGTGCCCGCGGTGCCGCAGGTCGGCGAGCACCAGGTTGCGGGTGTTGTCGAGGTCGGCGCGCGGGAGCATCGCGTCGATCAGGACGCGGGACTCCGCTCGGTCGCCGGGCACGGCGGACGTCCCCACGAACACCCTGCGCTCGTGGTCGACGGCGACCGTGAACCCGGGTCCGGCGAGCCGCACGACCCCCGCGTCGATCAGCGCGATCAGCTCCGCGATCCTGGTCGACGGCGGGCCGATCGACAGAAACGCATGCAGGGAGTTGAACCATCCCTCGACGTCCCGGGCGTACGAGGAGGCCTCGATCCCGCCGTCGTTGATCAGCGACCGCACCTCGTTGCGGATGTCCCGCAGGACGTCGAGCCCGGCCTTGAGTGGGCTGCCGACGTTGCCACGCTCGGCCTCGGCGACGTCCCGCACCAGGTAGTCGCGCGCGAAGGCCTGCCACGCCGGGACGGACGTGACGTCACCGTCGGACCACGGTCGCCCGATGCGCTCCCAGTCCCAGCGCCGCTCGCCGGGTATGCGGAACTCGGCGCGAACCGCCGCCTCGGCGGGCGAGCCCCAGGCGGTGGCGCGGTCGGCGGCCACGAACCGCGCTGCGTCGGGCTCGCCGAACTGCTCGGCGACGAGCCGCGCGTAGTACACCGACTCGACCTCCTTGGCGATCAGGGGCCAGC
The DNA here is from genome assembly GCF_039541155.1 of Tsukamurella soli. Lineage (NCBI taxonomy): Bacteria > Bacillati > Actinomycetota > Actinomycetes > Mycobacteriales > Tsukamurellaceae > Tsukamurella > Tsukamurella soli. The sequence continues at coordinate 13,566 of NZ_BAABFR010000067.1, read as the reverse complement.
AGTCGCGGCGGAAGTCGAGGCCCCGGACGCCGGCGCGGGCGCGCAGCCCGGCGATGGCGCCCTCGGTGATGAACACCGGCTCGTACCGCCGATCGCCCTTCTCGTTCGCGGCACGCGCGTGCAGCGGCACGCCGCGGCGCGAGCCCACGACGATGGCCGGTTCGCAGCCGGACGGCACGTACTCGAGCCCGACACCGTCGGGCCTGGGGAGATACCGGCCGCCGCGCCCCTCCGTGAGCAGCGACAGGTAATCGAAGAAGCACAGCCCGAGGCCGCGGACCAGCACCCAGGCACCCGGGGCGATCGCGTCGACGTCCGCGTCGGCCGGGTTGCCGGGCGGCAGGTACACGCCGCCGACGGTAGCGGCGAACCGCTCGAAGGCGATGGCGGCGTCGGACAGGGCGTGCGGGCTGTGGCCCAGGGCGAGCACCACCTCGTCGACCTCGATCCGCCGCCCGTCGACCAGCGTCACCACCTGCGTCCCGTCGGCGCCGTCGGTGACGCTGGCTGCCACGGCTCGATGCTCGACGACGGTGACTGCGGGCGGGAGCTGCGCGAGCGTGCTGCGGTAGGCGTGCTCGAGGTAGTGGCCGTAGAACGAGCGGCGACAGTACGAGTCGGCGCCGACGGTGGCGGCCTCGTCCCGCACGTCGGCCGGGAGCTCGACTCCGAGGGTGCCCGCCGCCACTGCGGCGGCCCACTCGTACAGGCTCGGCCCCGTGCGGACCGGCCCGTCGATCTCGGACGTCTCGTCGGGGTAGGCCGTGATCTGGGCCGCGACGATGTTCATGATGAGCGTCGGCGGCTGGTCGGTGCGCCACACGTCGCCGGAGCCGAACGACCGCGCCTCGATCAGGTGCACGCGCGCGGCGCCGCCGCTCTCCGCCGCGTTCGCGGCGATCCGCTCGAGTACCGACAGCCCGCGCGGCCCGACCCCCACGATGCCGATCCGCCGCTCCGGCCTCACGATCGCACCCACGCCACGGCGAGTACTGAATCGCACTCGAAATTCACTATCGGACAATCGCTTTCATCCGGGGCGAGCACGTACCGACCCACAGTACGCCGCCGACGGCGGCGAAGCGAGCAGCGGCATATGCTGGGGTCGTGTTCCACGGACCCACTGTCGTGCAGCGGGTACGCTATCTGGCCGGGCGGCCGTTGCCGCCGTCGATGCGCGCCTGGGTGCTCCGTGACCAGACGGGCCCGGGCAACATCCGGCGCTACCTGGTCCGGGGGCTCCTGATGTTCCTGCCGGTGTACGTGGTGTGCGCCGCGATTCCCGGTCCCGCGCTGGTGCGGGTGCAGATCTGTCTGTTGCTCTCGATCCCCGTGGCCTACTTCCAGCTGGCGCTGCGCGACATCTACCGGCGTCACCTACTCAGTTCCAACGGGATCGACCCGGACGTCCTCAAGATCCAGCGGCTCCGCAAGGAGCAGCACGCCCGCGAGGAGTGGACGCGGAGACACCCGCGGTAGCGCCTCGGAACCCTAGGGGAACGTCTCGAACACGCGGCGCGGCCCGGCACCGTCGACGGCGAGTCGGTCGCCCGGATTGGCGAGCAGGCACCCGCTCAACGATAGGCAGCCGCAACCGATGCAGTCGGTGAGGTGGTCGCGCAGGCTGGTGAGCTCGTCGATGCGCGAGCTGAGGTCGTCGCGCCAGAATCGCGACAGCCGCGCCCAGTCCTTCTTGGTGGGGGTCCGGCCGTCGGGCAGAGTGGCGAGGGCCTCGCGGATGGTGGCCAGCGGGATGCCGACGCGGTGGCTGATCCGGATGAACGCGACGCGCCGCAGCGTGTCGCGGCTGTATCGACGCTGGTTGCCACTCGTGCGGCGGGAGGTGATCAGCCCCTCACGCTCGTAGAAGTGCAGGGCCGAGACCGCGACACCGCTGCGCGCTGAGAGCTGTCCAACGCTGAACTCACGGGGAGGTAGGGCGACCACGCGGTCACCCTACCTCGAGAAAGGTCGAGGTTTGATCGACTACCGAGCAGGAGAGCCCTCCGCGGGATGCGAAGGGCTCTCATGCTTGGGTTGCGCGACTAGTTCGGCTTCGGCGCGGCCGTGGTGCTCGCCGCCGCGGCCGGCTTACCAGGAGCGGCGGCCGGCTTGGCAGTACCCGACGGCTTCGCGCCCGGCTTGCCCTTCTTCGGCGCGGGGGCGGGGAGGACCTCCGGCGTCGGCGGGTTCTTGATCACGGCGATCTGGGTGGCGATGGTCGCGTTGATCGCCGCGTCGTCGGAGGGCCCGAACGAGATCGGCTCGAGCGTGGCTCGCGAGCCGCGCAGCGCGACCGTGACCCCGTCGACCACGGCCGTGTAGCTCCGCGAGATCGTGTACTGGGTGAGGTTGCCGCGCCTCGCGGTCACGTCGAACTCGACACCCACGCTGTCGGGGCCGCCATCCGGCACCGTCAGCGGCTTGGCGACCACCTGGGAGACGACGGCGCCCTGACGGATGGTGAACTTGGTGCACTTGGCAGCGGACGCCTTCATCGCGCCGAGGTCGGCCTTGAACTTGGCGACCACTATCGAGTAGGAGATGGCGTTGCCGGTCGCGTTGGTCTGCGCGGCATCGGTGCCCTTGGGGATCGGGAAGCCCGCGTATGCCGCCTTGCACTCGGGCGGGGCCACCTTGACGGCGTTCAAGCCGGCCCACACCGAATCCCAGCCGGCGCCGGCGCCGCTGAGGATCGAGGCGTTGTAGTTCATGCCCTGGGGCACGTTGTTGTAGCCGAGCACCATCTGACCGGCGAGGGCCTTGGGCGTACCGTTCGCGTCGAACAGAGCGGTCGCGGCGCCGGACGGGGAGGCCGGGGCCGCGGGGGCGGCCGAGGCCACCGTCGGTACAGCTATGGCCGCAACGGCGGCGACGGACAGGGCGGCGGCAGCCACCGACGTGTTCTTCATGTGTTCTCCCAAACGCCGCACGGCACCGGCCGGCACCCCGCGGCACCGGTCAGGCTTACATATTCCTGAGCAAGGTAGCACGGAACGTATATGGGAGGATGAGACTCATGCAGCTGTGGGACGCCCCGACAGCCGCGGGTCCGGTACACGGCACCGCGCTTCTGCCGGGCTCCAAATCCATCACCAACCGCGCGTATATCCTTGCCGCGCAGTCGAACTCGGAATCCACCCTGGTCAACGCACTGCGCAGCCGCGACACCGATCTGATGCTGGGCGGCTTATCCGTCCTCGGGATCGAAAGCCGAACGGAAACCCCCGCGTCGACCACTGTTCACCTCACCGGCGGGCCCCTGCACGGCGGCGCCGTCGATTGTGGACTCGCGGGGACCGTGATGCGGTTCCTCCCGCCCCTGGCCGCCGGGGCGCGCGGCACCGTCGCCTTCGACGGTGACCCACAGGCCCGGACCCGCCCCCTCGGCACCGTGCTCGCCGCCCTCCGGGGCCTCGGAGCGCAGGTCGACGGTGACGGGCTCCCCTTCACCGTGCGCGGCGACGGGGCGATCCGCGGCGGCGAGGTGACGATCGACGCGTCGGCGTCGTCGCAGTTCGTGTCCGGGCTGCTGCTGTCCGGCCCGAGCTTCGCCGAGGGCGTCACCGTGCACCACGACGGTAAGCCGGTCCCGTCGATGCCGCACATCGAGATGACCGTCGACATGCTCCGGGCCGCCGGCGCCGAGGTCGACACCTCCCGAGCGAACACGTGGTCCGTCGCCCCCGGGCGCCTGGGCGCGCGCGAGTGGATCGTCGAGCCCGACCTGTCCAACGCCACCGTCTTCCTCGCCGCGGCCGCGGTGACCGGCGGCGTGGTCACGGTGCCGCATTGGAACCCCTCGTCCACGCAGCCGGGCGTGCAGTTCGCAGACATCCTGGCGGAGATGGGTGCGGAGGTGTCGCATCACGACGGCGCCCTCAGCGCACGCGGCACCGGCGGGCTGCGCGGCGTCGACTGGGACCTGCGCGACATCGGCGAGCTGGCGCCGACGGTGGCGGCGCTCGCCGCGCTCGCCGACAGCCCGTCGGACCTGCGCGGCATCGCGCACCTGCGCGGCCACGAGACCGACCGGCTGGCGGCGCTGACCGCCGAGATCACCGGCCTGGGCGGGCGCTGCATAGAGACCGCGGACGGCCTGCACATCGAACCCGCCGAGCTGCACGGCGGCGTGTGGCGCAGCTACGCCGACCACCGGATGGCGACGGCGGGGGCGATCATCGGCCTGGCGGTGCGCGGCGTGCAGGTCGAGGACATCGCCACCACCGCCAAGACCATGCCCGACTTCCCCGCGCTGTGGGCCGGGCTGGTCGGCGGACCGCGGATGGAACCGGCCTCCTGAATCGGCGGCAGTGGGACGAGTCCGACGTCCGGGTGCGCCCGGGCCGGGGTAGCCGACCACGCACCAAGACCAGGCCCGAGCACAACGACGCCGAGACGGCGATGGTCGTGTCCGTCGACCGCGGTCGCTGGGGCTGCGTGCTCGACGGTGACCCCGATCGCCCGGTGGTGTGCATGCGCGCCCGGGAGCTGGGCCGCACGCCGATCGTCGTCGGCGACAGCGTGGGCGTGGTCGGCGACCTCACCGGTAGCCAGGGCTCACTGGCGCGGATCGTCAAGGTGGACGAGCGACGGACCGTGCTGCGCCGCACCGCCGACGACACCGACCCCTACGAGCGGATCGTGGTCGCGAACGCCGAGCAGCTGCTGATCGTCACGGCCCTTGCCGATCCCCCGCCCCGCACCGGGTTCGTGGAGCGGGCGCTGATCGCCGCGTACGCCGGCGGCCTGACGCCGGTCCTGTGCCTCACCAAGTCGGACCTCGCCGACCCGGCGGAGTTCACCGCAGCCTTCGCCGACCTGGACGTGGCTGTGCTCGCCGCTGGACAGGGGGACCCGATCGACGCGGCCCGCGACCTGCTCACCGGCCGCGTGACCGCCCTGATCGGGCACTCGGGAGTAGGCAAGTCGACCCTCGTCAACCGCCTTGTCCCCGATGCCAACCGGGCCACCGGGGTGGTATCCGGCGTCGGCAGGGGCCGGCACACGTCGACGCAGTCGGTCGCGCTCTGGCTGCCCGCCGGCGGCTGGGTGGTGGACACGCCCGGCATCCGCAGCTTCGGGCTCGCCCACATCTCGACCGACGATGTCGTCGCCGCATTCCCCGACCTCGCGGAGGCCGTCGAGGACTGCCCCCGCGGCTGCACCCATTTCGGCCCGCCCGCAGACCCGGAGTGTGCGCTCGACCGGCTGACCGGCACCGCGCACCGTCGGGCCATGGCCGTGCGGGGCCTGCTCGCCGACCTCGCCTCGACGCCCGATTGGGCGTGACGCGCCGAGTCCGCATCAGCGACGACCAGGTCGATCAGCGGGGCGGGTCGACTCGGCCTGCGGGCGCACCCGGCGGTCACCGAGTCCGGTCGGGTTCCCGCTCCGTCGTCGAACGCGCGGGCACCGCGTCCCAGCTGGCCAGGAGCCGGAGCGCGTCCGCGGCCGAGGAATCCGGTTCGGCCTCGTAGGCGAGCAACACCAGCCCCTCGTCGGCCGGGAAAGTCATGGCCTCGAACATGAGGGTGAGTTCGCCGACCACGGGATGGTGCAGGGTCTTCGCCCCGGTGCTGTGCCGGTAGACGTCGTGACTGGCCCAGCGGGTCCGGAACTCGGGGCTACGAGTGGCCAGTTCGCCGACCAGATCGGTGAGACGTTTGTCGGTCGGGGAACGGCCGGCCTCCGCGCGGAGCGTGGCCACGAGTCCGTCGGCCACCTGATCCCAGGCACCCCAGAAGTCGTGCGAACCGGCATCCAGGAAGGTGAACCGGGCGGAGTTCGCCGGCTGCGCGGAACTCCGCAGGATCGGGGCGTAGAGCGCTCGTCCGAGCTGGTTGAATGCGAGCAGATCGAGTCGGCCGTTGCGGAGGTAGGACGGACCGGTCATCGAGTCCAGGAGGCGTTGCAGTCCGGGACGGACCCGGCTGGTGACCGAGGCGGCCGGCCGCAGCCCGACCGAGTGGGCGCTGCGGGCGAGGTCGAACAGGTGCGCCCGCTCGGTCCGGTCGAGCTGCAGCGCAATCGACAGGGAGTGCAGGACGCTCTCGGAGACGCCGGCGAGGTTTCCGCGCTCGAGCCGCACGTAGTAGTCGACACTCACCCCGGCCAGCTGGGCCAACTCCTCGCGGCGCAGGCCGGGCACGCGACGCACACCCCCGAACCGAGCGATCCCGGCCTGTTCGGGGGTGATCCGCGCCCGCCTGCTCATCAGGAAGTCGCGCACCCCGACACTGTTGTCCATACCTCGACCCTACGAAGTCCCCGTCCCGCGTGGGGGGTGACACCGTTACCTGGCACGCCGCGCTGCACTCCTCGACGCTGGAAGGCGATCGAAGGAAACGACGAACAGGACGCGCCCCCTGATGGAACTCGAACCGAGAGCGCCGACCACCGCACGGCACGTGCACGGACACGACATCGACGAAAGGAACCCACCGATGAGCGCCACCCCCTCCGACCGCGTCGCGGTCGTCACCGGAGCCTCCTCCGGAATCGGCGCGGCCACCGCCCGCGCCCTGCACGCCGCCGGGTACCGGGTCGCGCTGCTGGCCCGCCGCGTCGACCGGATCGACGCTCTCGCAGCCGAACTCGGCGACGGTGCCGTCGCGATCCAGGCGGACGTCACCGACCGCGACGCGCTGCTCAGCGCGGCCCAGCGCGTCCAGGACGAGCTGGGCGGCGCCGATGTGCTGGTCAACAACGCGGGCATCATGCTGCTCGGGCCGTTCACTCCCCGGCAGCACGAGGACTACCGGCGGATGATCGAAGTCAACCTGCTCGGCGCGATCACCGCCACCGAGGTGTTCCTGGACCAGCTCGAGGACGGCGGCGGGGACGTCATCAACATCTCGTCCGTCGCCGGACGCACCGCCCGCGCGACCAACGGCGTATACGCCGCGACGAAGTGGGGCATGAACGGCTGGTCCGAATCACTGCGCCAGGCACTCCTGCCCGACATCCGCGTCACCCTCATCGAACCCGGCGTCGTCGACACCGAACTCCCCACTCACATCACCCACGAGGCGACCCGGCAGGCCGTCCAGAAGGGCTACGACGTGGCCACGGTCAAGCCCGAGGAGATCGCCGACATCATCGCCTTCGTGCTGTCCCGGCCCCGACATCTGGCCATCAACGAGATCCTGCTCCGGCCCGCCGACCAGGCGTGACCGCCCGAACCCACGAAGCCCGACAATCGAAGCCCGACAATCGAAGAAGGAACATCGTGACCACCTGGCTGATCACCGGCTGCTCGTCCGGACTGGGGCGCGCGCTCGCCCACGCCGTCCTCGCCCGCGGGGACAACGCGATCGTCACCGCCCGCGACGTCGCCACCATCCACGACATCGCGGACGCGTATCCGGACACCGCGCTCGCCACCGTCCTCGACGTCACCGATCAGGAGCAGGTCACGGCAGCGACCTCAGCCGGGGAGGCACGCTTCGGCGGCATCGACGTACTGGTCAACAACGCCGGCTACGGCTACCGCTCGGCCGTGGAGGAAGGCGAGGACGGACCCGTCCGGCAACTGTTCGACACCCAACTCTTCGGCACGGTGCGCACCATCAAGGCCGTGCTGCCGGGGATGCGGGCACGCCGTTCGGGCGCGATCGTGAACATCTCGTCGATCGCGGCACGTTTCGCACCCGACGGCTCGGGCTATTACGCAGCCGTCAAGGCGTCGATCGAAGCCCTGACACTCTCACTGCGCAAGGAACTGGCCCCACTCGGCATCACCGCGACGGTCGTCGAACCCGGCGCGTTCCGCACCGATTTCGCCGGCCGTTCGCTGACCCAGGCCGCCGAGCCGATCGCCGACTACGCCGACACGGCGGGAAGACGACGGATCGAACACGACACCGCGCACGGTAAGCAGCCGGGCGACCCCGCCAAGGGCGCCGCCGCGATCATCGAAGCCGTCACCTCCGAGAATCCGCCCTACCTGCTCGTGCTGGGCAACGATGCATCGGACATCATCCGTACCGCCCTGACCACGCTCCTCGACGAGATGGACGAGTGGGAGCGTCTCAGCCGCAGCACCGACTTCTCCTGATCCCCCCTCTCCGCCCCTGGCCGGCGATGCCGCCGACCAGCGATGGAAACGCGCATATCTCCCAGCGCGCCGTGGGTTCCTTGCCCACACTGTGACCTCCGGCCCACCGTTCGACCAGTCATAGTGCCCGAATCGGGCACCTTCACAGAGCATTTGCAGAGTGTGGCAGCGACAATTGCGGACCCGGTAGTGTGCGCCCATGCCGTTGAACTACGCGACACGCCTGCAGTCGTCGGCGTGGAAGTACTGGCTGCGGCGGTGCGCCACCGCAATCGGTGGGCACAGGGTTCGGCAATTGTTCCAGCCTGCGGACGCCGACCGAGCGGCGATGACCGTTTCAGCGCCCTCGACGAGCTGCTGGCGGTGTTCACCGACTTCAGCGCCGGGTGGGAGGCGCGCAAGGATCAGACGGTTGGGAGTCGCGGTGGTGACCGTCGACGCGATCGCGGCCCGGACCGACTACTGGGACCCCGCCACGCAGCCGACGAACGCACAGCTGACAGCCGTGGAGACGGAGGACGCCCGCGGAATCGCACTCGCGGAGGCGGACGAACTGCTGGCGAATCTGCATGGTATGGATGCGGTCAAGGAACAGATCGCCGAGCTCGAGGACACCCTGGTCGTACTCAAATACCGCCTCGACCAGGGTGAGGAGCTATCGGACGACGACTCGTTGCACCTCCTTCTGGAAGGCCCCGCCGGCGTCGGAAAGACCGAGATCGCGCGCGTCTTGGCCAAGAAGCTCTTCGGCATGGGGTTGGTCCCCGCGGACCGGTTCGTCGAGACCTCTCGCACCGACCTCGAGGGTCGACACCTAGGCGACGCCACCGTGTCCACACGGGAGGTGCTGCAGGAGGCCACGCCCGGCATCCTGTTCGTCGACGAGTTCCACGACCTGCATCAACGCGGATACTCCGGCGACGAGGACCCCTACGGCAACGCGATGATCTCCGCCCTGCTGAAGTACATGGAGGACCATCGCGACGAGTTGATCGTGATCGGTGCAGGCTACACCGGCCAGGTGGAGGACGCACTACGTCAGAACCGCGGCCTGCGGGGCAGGTTCGCGTTACGGATCCGATTCGACAGCTATCCACCGGACGCCTTGGTGAAGATCGCTACGGTTATGGCGGAGTCCAACAAGAAGCGCGACAAGCTCACGGAACCAGCCCTCCGGATCCTGTACGAGGTGTGCGCCGCCGTCTACGACTTCCAATACACCGAGACCGCCCGTGACGGTACGACCGCGACCGAGCGGGGCATCGACCACCTCAACAACGCGCGATTCATCCGTCGGGTGGTGACGAACGCGGGGAAGGTCCGCGACCGGGAAGTCGCGCCCCTGCTACGCGCCGGGAATGCGCCGTCGCTGAATGTGGTGCGGCAGTTGCACGCCCGCCACGTCCTGCCCGGAGCCGTCAAAGCGATCGAACAGATCGCGCAGGACGACCTCGGCGCAGCGATGCTGCGCGCGGTCGCAGCACGGTTCGGACTGCAGGAGGCGCGCGAGTTGGACGCCGCCGCCATGGCTGCCGACGATCCCACCGCATAAACTACCGGGGATCCGTCTTTTCACTCAAGGATCGGAGGTTCGATGCGGACTGAGTCGCAACCAGACGATACGAGACCCAGCGGGCATCGCCGCCGCGGGCCACTGGCGACCCTGTTGCGACATCCGGTCAAGGTCGTCGTCACCTGCGTGATTCTCGCAGCCGCCGTCGCCGGGTTCTTGGCGGCCGCGCCGTTCATAGTAGGTGTGCTCAGTGTGATCCCCTTCATCCATCACCCGGATGGCAACGTCACCGTCACGACACCGCCGACCCCGGCCGCAGTCACCGTGAACGCCCCCGAGACCTGCGGGACGGTCACCATCACCGGACCGGACCTGCCGAGCACGGGAACGGAATCGGAGCAGGAAGACGTGAACCTGATCTCGGCGGCCGAGAACGGTTACACCACGCTGACCGTCGACGAGGGAGCAGTCCAGTGCGGCACAGCCCGCGCCGTGGTCACCAACGCCTTACAACGGGCGATCACGATCATCGAGCACCGCGGACGGGTCGGCACCGACGTCCCGGTCCCCCCGACTGGCACTGCGTACTCCAGTCTGACATCGGCGATATCAGCCAACTCAGCTGCCAGAACTCCTCTGCGACGATCATCGTCAGCCAGGTCACCAGGCCGGATAGACACACGTCCGCCGTGGGAATGATTGGGAATGATATGTGGCGCACCACCCGCACGGACGAAACGATGATCCGGGTAGCGACTCGGGCCGCCGCCCCGGATCCCTGTGAGGGACGTAGTCGATGAACGGACTCATGGCGTACGTACGAGCGGTGATGAACGCCCTGAATGCTGCGCTGCACGCATACGGAACAGGTCGCACCGTCACCGTGCCACCTAAGCTGCCCGTTGTTCCCACCGCCACGCCAGGTGGCACCGGCGCGGCGGCCGACGGCCGCTCCATGTCCGAGGCAGACGTGCAGGAGCTGATCAACAGACTGACCTCGTCCGATACCAGCGTCCGCGCCGCAGTCACAGACGCGGCCTCCGCCAGCGCCGCTGGTCGCGCCGCCATTCAAGCCGATATCGACGGTGCCCAAGCCGACATCGTCCAGTACGCCCCCTTCGTCGGTACTCCCGCCGGGCAGTACCAACTCATTGCTGCTCTCAACAACCGCCTACTCGCCGCACGCAGCACCCTCGCCACCACACACGCGAACCAACAACGCACCGCCGCCACCATCCGCTCCACCCAATATCCAACCGGCACCGACACGAGCCCAGCGACCAAGGCCCTGTACCCCGGCATCTTCGACCCCAAGACCGGTAAACTCATCACTGCCGGGAAAGCCGCAACACTTCCCACCCCGGTAAGTCACGACACGGCGTCGTCAGGGACGGCCACTGCCGCTGCCAGCACTCCGGCGCAAGCATCTGGGCCCGGTGCCCACCCGACAGCCGGTGGGTCTCAGATTCCCGGGGTACTGCCGTCGTCACTATGGGGAAAGACTCCCGTCTTCAGCCAGCCAGACAAGCCAGGTCAGGTTACAACTGTATTGACCGACGGGTCGACCGCACCCCGGACGATCATGTTCGCGAAGCCAGTCGCCGGTAATGCCCTCGGCGCAGGTGGGACCGCCGACGTTCCAGTAGGACCCATCTCCGAGGGGTCCACCCTGGGGCTCGATGCCTACCGCTTCACCCAAGTAAGGGCAGTCGGGGTCGAGCAGGTGGCGAGTTCCGTAATCGCAGGCCCAAACGGGGCACGCTATCCAGCAGTAACATGGCAATACATATATCAGACCCGGGATATCGGTGTGGGCGGCATCCAGGGGATCGATGGCGAGAAGGACGGCCCCTGGCGACCGGCATCCTTTGCATCGATCAGTCGATTATCCACGGCCACAGGGACCTCTGCGTTGGGAATATCCAGTAGCTTCTCGAATCCGACAGTAATTCCAGGATGGTGACAGACCGACCGATGCACCCCATAGAACAATTTGCGAAACCGCACACGACACTAAGATCGCGACCGGCCGACCGCCGACGCGGGCTATCGTCGGTGCTAGTGGCCACCTTCGGCGTCATCATCCTGTCGGGATGTTCGCACACCGATCCGGCACAGTCCGCGGCGACGAGCTCAGTAACAGACAGTCTCGAATCAGGAACGACGCTTCCCTTCCAACCGGTCCCGAGCTTCCCGCCGTTTCCGGGCCCATACCATTCGATTCGCGCCGTCATAGCAAAAGGCGGAACCACCCCAATCCACTCCACCGATCCGGACGCCCCGGCAGCCGCCGTGCGCGACTTCGACTCGCGGTCACCGGAGTGTTCCGGCCCGGCAAAGAACTATACTACGAATTCCGGCACCTTCACCGTGCTGTGCGACCCAGACCACGTGCCGTACCTACTCGGCGAAGTAGTGGTCGCTGGATCAGACATCCTAAGTGTGCAGATCCGACACCTCGAGAATGAGAGCAGGGACGTCACGATAGTCCGGATCCGGGATTCTGCGTTCAAAGGAGAGGCTCGGTACGTCGCCGCGCACCTCGGGGGAGAAATCGCGGTGGCGCGCGACGGCGTTGTCTGTACGAGCCAGGTCTTGACCTCACCCCTGAACTCACCTGAGGGGGAGTTCTCCGGCGGCACCGAGACGGCGCGGTGCTTCGACTGACCACACATCGACCCACCGATAGAATCGAGGACGTCCATGTTCCATCGTCAACCCCGCGGAAAGCTGTTCCGCGACCCCTCCACCGCGGTCCGGCAGGCTGCTCGACATCGCGGGGAACAGGATGCGCGGGCGGCCGCACGGGAGGCACAACGATCATTCACGCTGACGGCTCCCGTTTTGTACCGCCGATATCGAGACTCCCCCTACGAGGAGTACTTGTCATGGGCTGAGTGGAAGGCGAGTTACGACGCCGAGTATCACCGGCGGGTAGTCGGCCCATCTGAAACGGACGCCTACGGATACGATAAGAGCGACGGCGACTGGACGCGCGCAGCAAAGTCATTTCTCTTCCCGCGGTGACGGCTGCGTCCGGGACCGATACCAGTCTCAACAGTTACCACCCCGTCCACGCGACGCCCAGGGCATCGGCGATCCGAGCGACGGTCAGATGCTGCGTGACCAGCGCTTCCAGGGCCCACCGCAGCCCGCGGCGCGACAGCCGGGCCCGTGGTTCCGCGGCCGGGCTGGTGTCCTGCCGCCACACCTGCCCGCACCCGGGGCAGCGGTAGCGGCGGACCCGGACCTCCAAGGTCGTCGGTCGCCACCCGAACGGCTCGTGGGCGAGCCTGCGCACCACGGTATCCCGCAGCACACCCGGCTCGCCGCACTGCCCGCACAGCCGATCTGAGACGTCACGCGGCAGGCCAGGACCGCCCGATCGGGTTCCAAGCGCTGCCCCGTCACCTCCAAGCCGAGACCGTCGAGGCGGCAGAATGTGGTCAGGTCCGCCGGACCGAAGTCACGCGCGCAGGTAACGTCAGGCATGTCGAGGTCTTCCAGGTCGAGCTGTAGGAACCTCAATCCTGCGAGGACCTCGACCCTCAACCGGCCAGCGACGCGCCCACGGCCGATCGCACCGACCTCGAGGGTCGACACCTAGGCGACGCCACCGTGTCCACACGGGAGGTGCTGCAGGAGGCCACGCCCGGCATCCTGTTCGTCGACGAGTTCCACGACCTGCATCAACGCGGATACTCCGGCGACGAGGACCCCTACGGCAACGCGATGATCTCCGCCCTGCTGAAGTACATGGAGGACCATCGCGACGAGTTGATCGTGATCGGTGCAGGCTACACCGGCCAGGTGGAGGACGTACTACGTCAGAACCGCGGCCTGCGGGGCAGGTTCGCGTTACGGATCCCCTGTGTGACAGGGTTAGGTGAGACAGTTCGATTCAGAGTTCATCACTACAGGGCGAGACTGGGGCACCGATATCGTGACCATGACCATCTCATCGACTCGGGACAGCGTCGATACTGGCCTGGTG
>NZ_BAABFR010000066.1:0-29485 GCF_039541155.1 Tsukamurella soli | reverse complement strand
GGGAACGCAACGCCAGATCCTGCGCCGACTTCCGGCGGCGAACCCACCGCTCCAACTGCTCACGCTCTTCTCCCGAGAGGGTCACCTCGGGCAGAACAGGTCCGCGTCGCGACATACTCCCATTCTAAAAACTAGAAATGAATTAACGACGCGACACACTAGGGCCGCTCCACAGCGGTGTCGTCGCCCTCGTCCAGCCACTCCGGCTCCACCTCGCCGAGCCCGGCGGCCCGTGCGATCGCGGTCTCCCGCCACGAGGTGAGTTCCGCGAGCGCCAGGTGCGGCTGGTCGGTGGAGAACGACGCCCGCGCTGCGTCGACGAGGGCCTGTGCGCATTCGACCCGCCCGCCCTCCGACAACGCGAGCATCCACGGGAACGCACGAGACATCCGCTCGGGGAGAGGGCCTTCGTCGTCGACTGCCACACCGATGAGCTGTGCGGCGAACTCCAGCAGCCGGGCACGGCCCTCCGCCTCGCGTTGCGACATGAGTACGAGAGGAGCCCCGTCGCGCCGGGTGACCGTCACTGGATGGTCCTCGGCCTCGGCGAACACCTCGGCGGAGTGCTTGCTCAGGTCCGAGGACCGGCGCGTGGTGGTGCGGAGCGCAGTCGTGGTCATGCCGCCATGATATTCGGAACTTGTTCGGAAGTCCATTTCGGGCACCACGATCAGCCGGCGACGACAAAGGCTTGAGGTTGCCCGGCATATCGGCGCACCACGCGCGCTGCGGGACGTGCTACCAACGACTTGTCAGCAACCTCATCCTTGCCTGCTCACACTGCCCTCGCCTTGGAACGAACCGGCTGGTCAGAGGCTCGGCCAGCGATGGGCGCTGCTTAGGGAGCGTCAGTGCACCGACGTTCGCGTGACTACTCGCTGCTTCGGAACCATCTACACTGGTCGCCTTCCAACGGGCGGTGCGCGCGACGGACCGAACGCGATTGCCCTTCATCGCCCAGGTCGAACACACACCGTCGAACTCGGCGTCACCCGGTCCACACGTTGACCCAGCGCCGATCCGCGGGCACAAGCGCCCCCTCGATCGCGCTGTCGAACGTCGCGAGCTTCGTGTCGTTGGACGCCGCCAGATTGACGAGCTGGAGATCGGTCACCTGTCGACGCCCCATCAGCACGCGGGTGTCGATCGCAGGCGCGGCAAGCGAGCCCGCATCGGCGAGGAAGCTCCACCCCGGCACCCGACGCATCGCGTCCAGCTGCCCGAGTGCCTCGCCGCCGCTCACCTTCCGGCCCACGACCTGCTCAGTCAACAGCAGTCGAAGTAGCCCCGCCTCGGTGGCGGGGCACGTGCTCCAGGCATCCAGCTCGGCGAACCGTTCATGCGCGATCACGTGGTGAACATGCTGGTCCCAGGTCAGGGCGAGAAGCACGTTGACGTCAAGCAACATCGCCCGCGTCCGCCTCGTCATCGCGGTAGGAGGCCACCAGCTCGTCCGTCACTGGACGTCCGGGGACACCGGACAGCACAGGAAAGCCCGATGGCGCACTGCGCGGTGTGCGCGGAACCCTGAGCCCGGAGAGCGCGAGCTCGGAAACGGCCCTGCCCAGGGAGATGTGCTCGGCAGCCGCCTTCGCCCGGGCGGCACTGAGCACCACCGGATCGAGGTCAAGAGTGGTACGCATCAACACATCATAGCATCGGAACACCACGCAGAAGATGTCTGCTGAGGTCGGGCACGCTGGTCGCCTGGTGTCACTTGCTGCACGTCGCTTTCGCCCGTCGCCGCCGGGAGGTGCGGGAGGTAGTTGACGAGCGTCGACAGCAGAAGATCGCCCTGGTCGCCGCGGAGCTCGATGCGGGAGAAGGCGGACGGCCCGACGCCCAGCCCAGTACAACGAATAGTGCCAGCCTGCCGATGCCGTTCGCCGGCTACTGATGCGATGCAGTTAACAACTTGTCGACAGCCTGACCGTGGTGTGCGATGCGCATCATGCCACCGTCACTCCTGTGGGGAATCGGACCGCACCGGTCGCCGGCGGCCGGTACGCGGGGCGTGCGGGGTGGAGTCATCCTCGGATCCAGGCCGGTGCGGTGCGGGTCAACCACACGCATGATTGCGTCGAGCTGTATCGGCGGGCTCTGGAACGTTGGGAGGCTGCGCGTGGGTTGTGGCTGCAGTCGTACGCCGAGCGGGAGACGGCCCGGCGGGAGCAGGCCGCGTACCGCGAGCCGGTCGGGACCATCCGCGACGATGTCAGCGGCATCCTCGACGGTGACGCCGGGCCGCGGATCCTTGAGTGGATGCTCGCCGAGCACGACGCCGTCCCCTCGGACGCTCCCACGCCCGGTGCTTCTGGTGCGCGCGAGCCGCGTCGACCCGTGCTCTCGCGGCAGGAGGACCACGGCACTCTCGCCGAAGCCCACTGAGCCGACGCCGAACGCCGCGGTGAAGCGGTAGAGATTCGCCATGGTGAGAATGCGGTGATCCCCCGCGATCTGCTCGTCGCTGAAGTGTCGCCGAACCCGCGCGAACAGTTCGTCGGTGACCTCGACGGGAGGTCCGTGCAGCACGCGCATCCGATTGGCGACGCGCCCGCGAGCGACGGCGATCTCGACGCGCTGGTCGCGATCCTCGACCCGGATGCGGTGCTCCGCGCGTACGGGCGTCGGGAGACGCCCCAGCTGCGGGGGCGCAGAAGGTCGCCCGCGGAGCGATGCTGGCCCGGCCCTACGCGCCGTCTTCCGCCCGGCGTTGGTCAACGGGGCGGCCGGCGCGATCGCGTTCGAGGCGAGGTGCCGTCCGCGATCCTCGCCGTCACCGTCACCGTCACCGCCGTCGGGCCGTCGGCATCGACGTCTTCAACGATCCCGAGCTCACCCCGCGGCTGGTGCGGTGACGGACGTCGGGCGGCCCGGGGGATGGCGAGCCGTACCACGTGGATCGGACCGCCGAGCACGGTCGGTCTCAGTCGTACGTGACCTGCCAGTGCTTGATGCCGTTGAGCCATCCGGAGCGCAGACGCACCGGATCCTCGACCTGCGAGATGTCGGGCATCGCGTCGGCGATGGCCTGGAAGATCAGGTCGATCTCGAGCCGCGCCAGGTTGGCACCCACGCAGTAGTGCGTGCCGGTGCCGCCGAATCCCACGTGCGGGTTGGGGTCTCGCATGATGTCGAAGGTGAACGGGTCGGTGAAGGCGGACTCGTCGAAGTTGGCGGAGCTGTAGAACATCGCGACGCGCTGGCCCTTCTTGATCTGCGCGCCACCGAGTTCCGTGTCTTCGGTCGCCGTGCGCTGGAACGCGGTGACCGGTGTGGCCCACCGGACGATCTCGTCTGGGGCGGTACGCGGCCGCTTCTCCCGGTACAGCGCCCACTGCTCGGGGTTGTCGACGAATGCCTTCATGCCGTGCGTGATCGCGTTGCGGGTGGTCTCGTTGCCCGCCACGGCGAGCAGCAGCACGAAGAACGCGAACTCGTCGGATCCCAGTGCCTCGCCGTCGATATCGGCGTTGACCAGCGTGGTCACGATGTCGTCGACCGGACACTTGCGCTTCTCCTCGGCCATGTTCCAGGCATAGCCGACGAACTCGGTCATCGCGGTGAGGTACTCGCCGTCGTATTCGGGGTCGTCGTACGAGATCATCTGGTTGGACCAGTCGAACAGCTTCATGCGGTCCTCCTGCGGTACGCCGAGCAGCTCGGCGATCGCCTGCAGGGGCAGCTCGCACGCGACCTGCTGCACGAAATCGCCGCCGCCGCAACCCTTCGCGTCCGCGACGATCTTGGCGGCCCGTTCGGCCAACGCACCGCGGAGACTCTCGATCGCCTTCGGCGTGAATCCGCGCGAGACGATGCGGCGGCTCTTGGTGTGCTGCGGCGGGTCCATGTTGAGCAGCAACGAGCGCTGCATATCGATCTGCTCGCGGGTGATGTCGCCGTTGAATCGAACGATCGCGCCGTTCTCCCAGGAAGAGAACACCTTGGGGTTCTTCGAGACGGCCTTGACGTCGTCGAGGCGGGTCACCACCCAGTAGCCGCCGTCGTCGAACCCGCTGACGCCGGCAGGCTGTTCGTTCCACCACACCGGCGCGACGCCGCGCAGCTCGGCGAACTCCTCTATCGGCCGGCGCTTCGCCCACAGATCGGGGTCGGTGAAGTCGAAACCTCGGGGGAAGGACACCGTCATCGCGGCCACTCTCCTGACGTTGAGTGAAACAGGTTCTATCTCATTGAAGCATACCTGGGCCGATGCTGGCGACGTTCGGGGCCGCAATCGGTGCACCGGCGTATGACGTGCTGATATGAGTGATTTCGCGCCGCCCGCGGGCGCGTCGGATACGTGGACTCATTGCCGCGAGTGAGAACAGGCTCTAGTGTGGCGGAACGACCTCTAGGAGGATCCGCAGTGGGCAATCCTGTCATCATCGACGCCGTCCGCAGCCCGATCGGCAAACGTGCCGGGTGGCTGTCCGGGCTGCACCCGGCCGAGACGCTCGGCGCCACCATCGCCGCCCTTCTGGACCGCGCGGGCATCGACCCGGCTCTCGTCGAGCAGGCGATCGGCGGCAACGTCACGCAGGCCGGCGAGCAGGCGGGCAACATCACGCGGACCGCGTGGCTCGCCGCGGGGCTTCCCGAGACGACGGGCGCGACGACCATCGACGCCCAGTGCGGCTCAGCGCAGCAGGCGACCGGCCTCGTTGCGGGCCTGATCGCGATCGATGCCATCGACATCGGCGTGGCCTGCGGCGTGGAGGCGATGAGCCGCGTGCCGCTCGGTGCGAACCGCCCGCCGGGGCTCGGTGCGTCGCGTCCGCCGTCCTGGTCGATCGACATGCCCGACCAGTTCACCGCCGCTGAGCGGATCGCCGCTCGTCGGGGCCTGACCCGCGCAGACCTGGACGCATTCGCGGCCGACTCGCACGCCAAGGCGCTGCGCGCGTGGTCGGAGGGCCGGTTCGGCCGCGAGGTGGTGCCGCTGAAGGCGCCGGTCGTCGACGCCGGGACACCCACCGGCGAGGTGCGCACCGTCGACCGGGACCAGGGGCCGCGTGCCAGCACGCCCGAGTCACTCGCCAGACTGCGGCCGGTGGTGGAGGGCGGCATGCACACGGCCGGAAGCTCGTCGCAGGTGTCCGACGGTGCCGCGGCGATCCTGCTCGCAGACGCCGCCGCCGCGCTGCGCCTCGGCCTGCGCCCGCGGGCACGGATAGTCGCGCAGGCGCTGGTGGGCGCCGAGCCGTACTACCACCTCGACGGGCCCATCCAGGCGACCCGGCGGGCACTGGGCAAGGCGGGTATGAGTATTCGCGACATCGACCTGTTCGAGATCAACGAGGCGTTCGCGTCGGTCGTCCTGTCCTGGCAGCAGGTGATCGAGCCCGACCCGGAGCGGGTCAACGTCAACGGCGGTGCGATCGCGCTCGGCCACCCCGTCGGATCGACCGGCGCGCGCCTGCTCACGACCGCTCTGCACGAGCTCGAGCGCACCGGCGCCGCCACGGCGTTGATCACCATGTGCGCGGGTGGCGCGATGGCCACCGCCACCGTCATCGAGAGGATCTGACCATGCGCGTCGCCGTCACCGGGGCCGCGGGCTTCGTCGGGACCAATCTGATCGAACGGCTGGTGGCAGACGGTGCGGACGTGGTCGCCGTCGACCGGGTCCGCGGGCACGGTTCGGCGACGGGGCGCGTGCGCTGGGTGGCGGCCGACGTCCTCGACCGGGAGTCGATGCGCGACGCCTTGCGTGGGGTCGACACCGTCTTCCACCTGGTCGCGGCCATCACGCTCCGGATGCGCGACGACCGTGCGTGGAACCTCAACACCCGCGGCGTGGCGACGGTGTCGCGCGCCGCGCTCGATGTGGGCGTGCGCCGCCTCGTGCACCTCAGCTCGGTGCACGCCTTCGACCAGGACCGGGCCAAGGTGATGAGCGAGACCACGGCGCGGTCGGACCGTCCCGAGATCCCCGTGTACGACCGATCGAAGTGGGCCGGCGAGCAGGAGCTGGCGAAGGTGGTGGACGACGGACTGGACGCGACCGTCTGCAACCCGACGGGGATCTGGGGGCCGTCCGACTACGGTGCGCCGATGTCGCGGCTCAACGGTCTCGCGCGGTCGGCGGCAGCGGGGCGCGTGCCCGTGTTCATCGGGCGCGCGGGGTTCGATCTGGTGGACGTGCGGGACGTCGTGTCGGGGCTGGTGGCGGCGGCTGAGCGCGGCCGGACCGGCCACAACTATCTACTGGGTGGCGAGTACCGCCCGCTGATCGACTTCATGCGCCTGAGCGCCGCCGCGGCCGGCCGGCACGGTCCGTTCGTGGGGCTGCCGCTCTCCGCGCTGAAGGCCGCGATGCCGGTGCTGGAGCCGATCGGCGCGCGATTCGACTCGGACATCGTGTCGAAGGCCGCGATCGGACCGCTGCTCGCCTCCCCCATCGTCGACTGCTCGAAGGCGCGGCGGGAGCTCGGCTACCGGCCGCGTCCGATGGAGGAGACCGCACGCGACCTGGTGGCGTTCCTCGACCGCGCGGGTCGGTTGAGCGCCTGAGCCGTTCCGCGGAACGCTCCGAGGGTGATCAGGGGTCACGACGTCGTGACCACATAGGTCGTGTTCCCGACGGTGGCGCGGGTCTGGTTGGTCGGGTCGGCCACGCCAACGTTCGAGTAGTTCGCGTGGTCGACCCACATCCCGAGGATCAGTCGTCCCTGGTCTGCCGACGACATCGCGGGCCAGTCGTCCCAGTTGGACCAGCCGTCCCAGCGGCGGGAGATATCGAGAACCGTGTAGGCCGTGGTGTCGGGTGTCGGCTGCAGCGCTACGCCGTCGAGGGTCTCACCGCCCGGCCTGCCGCCGAGTCGGCGCTGGGGATTGCCGAGCAGGATGAACGACAGCTGCGACGGTGACGGGGCGCCCGCCGTCCCGGCGTAGGTCTGCAGCCACACGGATGCGACCTGCGCGCCGCGTGACCATCCCAGCACCACTTTGGGACCGGGCGTGGCCGTGAGCGCCGTATTCAGTGCCGCAGCGTCGGCTTGCAGTCCGGCCCAGGTCAGGTTCGACGATTCGGCCACCCGCTGCTGCACGCGCCCGGCGGCGGTCGCAAAACCCTGCAGCACGGTCGCCATGAGGTTGGTGAGCGAGTCGGTTCCGAGATCGAGCGGTTCGAGCGTCAGCACCGTGGTCGCCGTCGACGGTGCCTGCACGTAGCCGCGATGCGGCACCGCAGCGTATGAGGGTTGGGCAGCCAGGGCTGCCCATACCGCGATCCAGATGACGACCGCCCAGGATCTGTAGGTTCGCACCCGGCGATGGTATCCCGAGTAGCTCTAAAAGACGCAGTGCCGCAACGTATTTGCTATACGTATTGGAGATATCGTCGGTGGTGGATCGATGTGGACGTTTCGGTGTTGAAACGATCGTACAAATATCGAGTTGGACTTGATCGCCATTGGTGGTTGCCGAAAGTCGAGATCAAGAATATCGCTCGCCTACAGCCAGTCGTCGCCGACCGGCCAGGTGAGGAACGCGTCCAGCGACATCCCGGCGGGCACCGCCTCGCCGCGGTCGGGGAGGGTGCCGGTGTAGCGACCCCGGAAGAACAGTAGCGGTCGATCCGCCTGCGGCGCACTGAGTTCCATGACCCGCCCCACCACCACGTGGTGGTCGCCACCGTCGTGCACCGCCTGGACGGCGCAGTCGATCCAGCCCAGCGCGCCGGGCAGGATCGGTGCGCCGGATGATGCTGGGCGCCAATCTATTCCGGCGAACTTGTCGGCTCCCGGCGCCCCGAACCTGGTGCTCACATCACGCTGGTCCTCGGCCAGCACGTTGACGACGAACCGGCCCGCACGCTCGATCTCCGGCCACGCCCGGGAGCGCTTGCCCGGGCAGAAGAGGACCAGCGGCGGGTCGAGCGACAGCGCCGAGAACGACTGACACGCGAACCCGACGGGGCCGCCGTCCCCCACCGCGGTGACGACGGTGACGCCGGTGCAGAAGTGCCCCAGCATCGTCCGGAACGCGCGGGGATCGATCGCCCCGACCCGCGTACCGGCCTGCGGCGATGCGTCGGAGGTCCCGGGGGCGACGGCCTCGTCGGTGGTCACCGACCGGCCCCCGACTCGCCCGCGTGCCCCGCCACCCGGTCGGCGGCCTGCTCCGCGGCCCGGGCCGCCTCGCGCAGGCCCACGGTGAAGTCGTGGCCCCAGAGGCTCACCGCCGTCGACTCCCGGGCGATCCACGTCTCGTCGTCGACCTCTCTTCCCTCGCAGCCGAATTCGAGGTCGAAGCCGCCGGGTGTCTTCATGTAGAACGACAGCATCAGGTCGTTGACGTGCCGGCCGAGCGTCGCGGACATCGGCACCTTGCGCCGCAGAGCGCGGTCGAGACACAGGCCCACATCGTCGGAGTTCTCCACCTCCACCATCAGGTGCACGATGCCGGTGGGAGTGGGCATCGGGAGGAACGCGAGGCTGTGGTGGCGCGGGTTGCACCCGAAGAACCGCAGCCACGCCGGGGCACCGTCGGCCGGCCGGCCCACCATCTGCGGCGGCAGGCGCATCGAATCCCGCAACCGGAAGCCGAGCACGTCGCGGTAGAAGTGCAGCGCAACAGCGTCGTCCGGCGTCGACAGCACCACGTGCCCCAGGCCCTGCTCCCCCGTGACGAAACCGTGCCCGTACGGGCTCACCACCCGCCGGTGCTGCAGAGCCACGCCGTGGAACGCCTCGAGCCGCGACCCGGCCGGGTCGTGGAAGACGATCAGCCCGTCGACGCGCCGCTCGGCGCGCTCGTCGGGCGTGCCCTCGCGGTAGTCGACGCCGTGCTCGGTGAGGCGGGTGCGCAGGTCGTCGAGCGCGCCCTCGGTGGCCATCTCCCACCCCGACGCCTGCAGGTGGTCGCGGTGCGACGGCACGATCACCAGGCGGGCGGGGAAGTCGTCCATGCGCAGGTACAGCGCACCATCGGGTGCCGACGGCGGCGGTGTCCCCTCCACCATGCCCAGCAC
This sequence comes from Tsukamurella soli, assembly GCF_039541155.1. Classification (NCBI taxonomy): domain Bacteria; kingdom Bacillati; phylum Actinomycetota; class Actinomycetes; order Mycobacteriales; family Tsukamurellaceae; genus Tsukamurella; species Tsukamurella soli. Next base: position 20,508 of record NZ_BAABFR010000066.1, on the reverse strand, counting down.
CTTGAGCCCGAACTCGCGCCACGCCGAGACGTCGGTCGCTTCGATGCGCAGGTATCCCAGTGAGCGGATCCCCGCCTCGCCCTCTCGTCCCATGTCAGCTCCTCGCGGCACCGTCGGACAGGAAATCCGTGGTGAGCCTGTTGAACTCGTCGAACTTCTCGAGCTGCGCCCAGTGCCCGCACCCACCGAACACGTGCAGCTGCGCGCGCGGGATGGTCTTGAGCGCGACGAGCGCGCCGTCGAGGGGGTTGACCCGGTCCTCTCGGCCCCAGATCAGCAGCACCCGCTGCCGGAGCCGATACGCCTCGCGCCACAGCATGCCCTGCTCGTAGTCGGGCCCCGAGAACGAGCGGCCCATCGCCTGGAACGCCGCGACGGCCTCGGGGTCGACGGCGAGCCGGAAGCGCTCGTCGATCAGCTGGTCGGTGATCAGCTTCTGGTCGCACACCATGATCCGTAGGAACGCCTCGAGCCGCTCTCGGCTAGGGGATCGGTAGAACTCGCCGAGCCGCCGGATGCCCTCGGTAGGGTCCGGCGCGAAGGTGTTCAGGCTCAGGCCACCCGGGCCCATGAGGACCAGCCGGCCGGCGCGGTCCGGGTGGTCGAGCGCGAACCGCACGGCCGTCCCGCCGCCCAGCGAGTTCCCCACCAGGTGCACACGACCGGTGATGCCGAGCGTGTCGAGTAGCCCGATCAGGGCGGTGGCGCTGTGCGCGAAGTACTGCGGATGCTCGGTGGGCTTGTCGGAGCGGCCGAAGCCCGGCTGGTCGACCGCGAGCACGTGGAAGCTGCGCGCGAACACCGGGACGTTGCGCCCGAAGTTGCTCCACGCCGAGACCCCCGGCCCACTCCCGTGCAGAAGGACGACGGTGTCGTCGTGCTCGGTGCCCGCCTCGTGGTAGTGCAGCCGAAGCCCGCCGGGGATGCTCGCGAACGCGCCCTCAGCGACATCGGCGGTGGCCGCCTGGATGCCGGTCACGCTCAGACCATCCCGTCGGTGACGGGCAGGCCGAACTCACCGGTGCCGAACATCTTGTAGGCCCGCTCCGGGTCGTTCGCGGCGTGCACCCGGCCGGCGTGCGCGTCGCGCCAGAACCGCTGTATCGGGGTCCCCACCTGAAGCGCGCGGCCGCCGGAGTTCTCGAACATCCGGTCCACGGCGAAGATCGCGCGCTCGGTGCCACGCACCTGGTCGCGGCGTACCTTGAGGCGCTTGGCGAACGGGATCTTCTCGCCCGCGCAGGCCAGCGCGTAGAGGTCGGCGATGTTGGTGGTCAGCTGCAGCCACGCCGCATCGATCTCGCTGGCGGCCTCCGCGACGCGCACCATGGCGAACGGGTCCTCCTTGGTGTTCTCGCCGGCGTAGGCCGCGCGGACCCGCTTGCGCTGGTGCTCGACGTGGGCGTCGTAGGCGCCCTGCGCCATCCCGATGATCGGTGCGGTGATCGTCGACGGGTGCACCGAACCGAACGGGAGCCGATACAGCGGCCCGGTGTTGACCTCCTGGCCGGGGCCCTGACACCGCGACACCGGCTGGAAGCTGAGTGCGCGGTGGGCGGGCACGAAGGCGTCCTCGACGATGATGTCGTTGCTGCCGGTGCCGCAGAGCCCCACGGTGTGCCACACGTCCTCGATCGTGTAGTCGCCCAACGGGACCAGATAGGTCAGGAAGTCGACGGGTTTGCCGTCGGAGAACGCCGGCCCGCCGAGCAGCGCCCATGTCGCGTGATCGCATCCGGAGGAGAAGCTCCAGTGGCCCGAGAGTCGATAGCCACCGTCGACCACCTCCGAGCGGCCCATCGGGGCATACGACGACGACACCAGGGTGTCAGGGTCCTCGCCCCACACCTCGCGCTGGGCGCGGTCGCTGAACAGCGCCACGTTCCACGGGTGCACGCCGATGATCGACGACACCCAGCCGGTGGACCCGCACGCGCTCGCGATGTCACGCACCGCCGTGTAGAAGTCGACGGGGTCGGCCTCGAAGCCGCCGTAGCGGCGGGGCTGGAGCAGTCGGAAGAACCCGGCCTGCTGCAGCGCCTTGACCGATGCCTCGGGGATGCGTCGTGCGTCCTCCGTCTCCTGGGCCCGTTCGCGCAAGGTGGGGAGCAACTCCGCCACCTCGCCGAGGACTCCCGCCACCGCCTGATCGCTGGTCATCGCGCGCCTTCCCACGTTGCCGGGCCGCCGGATTCCGCGGCCTGTGACGCAATGGTAGAACACGTTCTTGTTTTGTGGGGCGATTGTCGTGCGGATCGGGCAGAATCTATGGCGACAACGGGTGTTTGCCGCGCGGGCCCGTCCCGTGGGTGGTGGCGACACCGGATTGCAACAGGTTCTGAAAGGGTGATCCGATGCAGGGTGTGCGGCCGGTGCGAGCGGAACGGGTCGGCGAGTGGGACCTCGAGGCGGACGTGGTGGTGGTGGGCTATGGCATCGCGGGCGTGTGCGCGGCTATCGAGGCGGCGCGCGCGGGTGCGGACGTACTGGTGCTCGAGCGCACCGGCGGCTGGGGCGGGGCCGCCGCGCTGTCGGGTGGGTGGATCTACCTGGGCGGCGGCACCGGTCTGCAGCGCGCGCTCGGCTTCGAGGACTCGCCCGAGAACATGCGGGTGTTCATGACTGCGGCTCTCGGCCCGCAGGTCGACACGGCGAAGATCGACGCCTACTGCACCGGCTCGGTGGAGCACTACGGGTGGCTGGTCGACGCGGGAGTGGTGTTCAAGGAGGAGTTCTGGGCCGAGCCCGGCTGGGAGGTCCCGCACGACGAGGGGCTGGGGTACTCGGGCGGTGAGAACGCGGCGCCGTTCAACGATGTCGCCACCCCAGCCCCGCGCGGGCACGTGCCGCAGATGTCGGACAAGCGGACCGGGGTGCGCGGGGCCGGCTTCAAACTGATGGAGCCGCTGGTCGACACTGCCCAGGCGCTGCAGGTGCGGGCCGAGTACGACATGCGGGTCCGCGCGCTGGTCACCGACGGTGCGCGGGTCGCCGGGGTGGTGGCGCGGCGGTACGGCAAGGATGTGGCGGTGCAGGCCCGCCGAGGGGTCGTGCTGGCGTCGGGCAGCTTCGCCTACAACGAGGACATGGTCGCCGCGTACGCGCCGCGACTGGTCGGGCGGCCCGCGGCCGCGATCTCCGAGCACGACGGTGCCGGGATCCTGATGGCGCAGGGGGTCGGGGCCGCGCTCGCGCACATGGACGCGACCGAGGTGGCGTTCTTCGGCGATCCGCAGATGATGGCTCGCGGGATCCTGGTCAACGGGCGGGGCCAGCGGTTCATCGCCGAGGACACCTACGGCGGCCGGATCGGCCAGTCGGTGTTGATCCAACAGGACAATCAGGCCTACCTGGTGATGGATGAACGGGCGCATGAGGAGGCGCTGGGCACCGAGACCTCCACGCCCTACTTCCGGCAACCGCCCACCTGGGTCGCCGAGACCGCCGAGGAGTTGGAGGCGGAGATGGGCCTGCCGGCCGGAGCGTTGGTGAGCACCGTCGCCGTCTACAACCGGCACGCCGCCCAGGGCCGCGACCCGCTGCTGAACAAGAAGCGGCAGTGGCTGCGACCCCTGGAGGGGCCGATCGCGGCGTGGGACATGCACGGCTTCACCGCGGGTTTCACCCTCGGCGGCCTGCGCACGGACGTCCACTCCCGTGTCCTGCACGCCGACGGTGACCCCATCCCCGGCCTGTTCGCCGCGGGCCGCTGCACGTCCGGCGTATGCGCCGGCGGCTACGCCTCGGGCACCTCGCTCGGGGACGGCAGCTTCTTCGGCCGGCGGGCAGGCGTGTCGGCGGCGCGCTGAGCGCGGCGGGCGGGACCGGTGTCCGGCCCCGACATGGTGGCCCTCCTATCTGAGGAGATAGTGCACGACGCCCGGGAGACACACCGTCCTCGATCGTCTGATGGAGGTCGTCGTGCTCGGGCTCAGGTCCGGCCTCGCCCGCGGCACGCGATGGCCTTTCGCGGCCACGACGGCGACGCGCCGGGGCGGTGGCGGCGGAACACACGATCCGCGGCCTCCCGAGGCCCGACCCCACCCGACGAGGAGCGGACCGACATACCCGGACAGCCCCTGATGTCGCCTAAGCTGCAGGATCATGACGCACCGGTCCGACGATCCCGCCGCGCGCCCGCAGCCCGTCCGTCGCCCCAGCCGTCTCGCCGGCTCCGCCGCGACGCGCGGTATCCCGCGCTGGGCGCAGTACAGCCCCGCTGCCACGGCGTATGTTCTGGTGGCATCCGCACTGTTGGGGGCGGTCGTGATGCTGGTCGCACTCGCTGTCCACGGCACGCCCGCCACGCACTCGCCTGCCGGCTCGTCTGCGGCGGCCCACTCGACTGCAGGCCTCGCGACCACTTCCTCGTCGACTCCGTCGTCGGCGGAGTCCGCGACGCCGTCGTCCGGGATCGGCGCCCCGTCCGCTCCGGCATCGTCTGCCCCCTCCGCGGGGAAGAGGCCCTCGACGACCGCTCCTGTCGCCGCGCCGCGGCCGGCCCAGACGACCAAGAACGTCGAGGTGCCGACGCCCCGGCGGCACGCTCCGCGGGCGGCACGGTCGTCCTGCCCTCCGACGTTGCACTGGGTGTACCGGAAGTCGACCGGAACATACGAGCGGATTCCCCTCCCCTGCTGACGCGTGGGTGAGGATCCTCGCCGTTCCGTCCCCTAGAGACTGGAACGTGTTCTAGTCTATGCTGCAGAAGTGAGGCAGGACACTGTGGAAAACCGCAGCTCAAGCCGCAGAACTTGTTACAGCGATGCAGTCGAGGAGACCCGATGACAGCCGAGCCGGGTGCGGTGGTCGACGAGTACGACGTGATCGTGGTGGGCAGCGGAGCCGGCGGGATGACCGCGGCCCTCGCCGCGGCCCACCGGGGCCTGTCGGTGCTGATCGTCGAGAAGGCCGCGCACTTCGGCGGCTCGACGGCCCGCTCGGGTGGGGGCGTGTGGATCCCGTGCAACGAGGCGCTGACCTCGACCGGGATCCGCGATACGCGCGAGGACGCCCGACGCTATCTGCACGCGATAGTCGGCACCGGTCCGGACGCGAGCGGCAACCAGGTCCCGCCCGAGCGGATCGATACGTACATCGACCGCGGCCCCGAGGTGGTGTCGTTCGTCCACCGCACCACTCCGCTGCGGCTGCGGTGGGTGCCGGGCTATTCCGACTACTACCCCGAGGCGCCGGGCGGCCGCGCGCAGGGCCGCTCGGTGGAGCCGCGCCCGTTCGACGGCCGGCGGCTCGGGCCCGAACTGCGGAACCTCGAGCCCGACTACACCAAGGCCCCGATGAACCTCGTGGTCACGCAGGCCGACTACAAGTGGCTCAACCTCCTGGCCCGCGACATCCGCGGGCCGCTACGAGCCCTGCGCGTCGGTGGGCGGCTGATCCGGGGCAAGGTCCGCCGCCAGCACCTGCTGGGGCGCGGCCAGGCCCTCGCCGCCGGACTGCGCGCCGGACTGCTCGAGGTGGGTGTTCCGGTCCGGCTCGAGACGCCGCTGCGATCGCTCGTGACCGACGGTGCCCGGGTCACGGGGGTGACGATCGGCGCGCCCGACGGTGACCGCACGATCGCGGCCCGGCGGGGGGTTCTGTTGGCGGCGGGCGGCTTCGAGCACAGCGCGGACATGCGGCAGCGCTACCAGCGTGAGCCCATCGGCACGGAGTGGACGAATGGGGTGCCGGCCAACACGGGCGACGCGATCCGGGCGGGCATGGCCGTCGGCGGAGATGTCGCGTTCATGGGCGACGCGTGGTGGGGACCGGCGATCCCGCTGCCGGGCGGCCCGTGGTTCTGTCTCGCGGAACGCTCGCTGCCGGGCAGCATCATGGTCAACGCCCGCGGCCGACGCTTCGTCAACGAGTCCGCGCCGTACGTCGAGGCGACGCACGCGATGTACGGGGGCGAGTTCGGCCAGGGCGACGGGCCCGGGGAGAACGTGCCGGCCTGGCTGGTCTTCGACCAGCGGTACCGAAACCGGTACATGTTCGCCGGCCTCGGGCCGCGCCAGGCGCTGCCCGGGCGCTGGTTCAAGCACGGATCGCTGGTCCGCGGCGCGACCCTCGCCGAGTTGGCCGGGCGGATGGGTGTGCCCGCGGGGGCGCTGGCCGGCACCGTCGAACGCTTCAACGGTTTCGCGCACACCGGGCGTGACGACGACTTCGGCCGCGGAGAGAGCGCCTACGACCACTACTACGGTGATCCGCACAACCGGCCCAACCCCAGCCTGGGTGCGCTCGAGACGGGGCCGTTCTACGCCGCGAAGATGGTGCCAGGCGATCTGGGCACCAAGGGGGGCCTGATCACCGACACCGCCGGGCGCGTGCTGCGCGCGGACGGCACCGTCATCGCCGGCCTGTACGCCGCCGGCAACACCAGCGCCCCGGTGATGGGCCACACCTACGCGGGCCCGGGTGCCACCATCGGGCCCGCGATGGTGTTCGCCTATCTCGCGGTCGAGGACATGGCACAGTCGGACGAGGGCGTCGCCGGGGCAGCGCCCGCCGCAGCGACGGACGGGCTCGCGTGAGCGGGCAGAGAGGTGGAACGGCATGAGCGAACACGGATTCCGCACCATCGACTCGGGGTCGATCCCGACCCGCTACGCGCGGGGCTGGCACTGCCTGGGTCTGCTACGCGACTTCACCGACGGTGTGCCGCACGCGATCTCGGCGTTCGGCACCAAGCTGGTGGTGTTCCAGGGCGGAGACGGAAAGGTGAACGTCCTGGACGGCTACTGCCGGCACATGGGCGGCGACCTCACCCAGGGAAGCGTCAAGGGCAACGAAGTCGCGTGTCCGTTCCACGACTGGCGCTGGGGCGGCGACGGGAAGTGCAAGGCCATCCCCTACGCCAAACGTGTCCCGCTGCGGGCGCGAACTCGCGCCTGGCGCACCACGATCCAGAACGACCAGCTGTTCGTGTGGCACGATCCGCAGGGCGCCGTCCCGGGCCCCGAGCTGGACATCCCCGCCGTCGACGGTGACGTATCCGGGCCGGAGTGGAGCAACTGGACCTGGGACTCGGTGGTGATCGAGGGATCGAACTGCCGGGAGATCATCGACAACGTCGTGGACATGCCGCACTTCTTCTACATCCACTTCGGCCTGCCGACCTATTTCAAGAACGTCTTCGACGGCCATATCGCCTCGCAGTACCTGGACACGAAGGGGCGGAACGACGTCACCGATATCGGGCTGTCCGGCGGCGACGACGTGCTGCTGAAGTCGGAGGCGCACTACTTCGGGCCCTCGTACATGATCAACTACCTGCACAACGACTATAAGGGCCTGAAGATCGAGAATGTGCTGATCAACTGCCATTACCCGATCACGCAGGACTCGTTCAAGCTCATGTGGGGCGTGAAGGTCAAGAAGCTGCCCGGGCTCGACGACGCGAAGGCCGACCAGGTCGCAGCGCGGTTCGCCAAGAACGTCGGCCTGGGCTTCCTGCAGGATGTGGAGATCTGGCGCAACAAGACCCGCATCGACAACCCGCTGCTGTGCGAGGAGGACGGCCCGGTCTACCAGCTCCGGCGGTGGTACGAGCAGTTCTACGTGGACGCCGACGACGTGACCGACGACATGACCTCACGGTTCGAGTTCGAAGTCGACACCGCACACGCCGTGGCCGCATGGGAGGCCGAGGTGGCCGAGAACATCGCCCGCCAGGGCGCACGCGATGAACAGACGCACGGGACGGAGGTCTGAGGTGAGCTCGGCGGTCGCGCCGCCGCCGGGCGGCACGACGACGTTCGGTGTCGCTGCGACCCGCCCGGAGACCCTCGCCGACCGGCGCAGCTTCCTCACGGACGGCTTCGCGCCCGTGCGGTGCGGAGACTGCGGCACCGAAGTCTTGGTGCGTAAGACCAGCCGGGAGCAGACGTCGATCCAGTGGCTGGCCGACCCCTCGGCCACGTGTCCGGTGTTCGCGGGGCGCTCGGCGTCGGGCCGGCCCGCCTGCTCGGGCTGCCCCGCGCTACTCGAATCGATCACCACGGCAGCGAAACTCGGCAGGGTTGCGATCGGCTCGGGCGGCCCGGAGGAGGAGCGGTGACGGTGTACCGGGTCCAGGTCGGCAAGGTGGTTGCCGAGACCGAGGACGCGCACTCGATCGAATTCGTGATCCCCGATGAGCATCGCGACCGGTTCGCGTACCGTCCGGGGCAGTTCCTCACCGTGCGCGTCCCCAGCGACCGCACCGGCTCGGTCGCGCGCTGCTACTCGCTGTGTGCGGGGCCCAGCGAGGGCGCGGTGCGGGTGGCCGTCAAACGCACCGCCGGCGGGTACGCGTCGAACTGGCTGTGCGACAACGCGACCCCCGGACTCGAGCTGGACGTCCTCGCGCCGGCGGGGGTGTTCACGCCGCGCTCCCTCGACGACGACCTACTGTTGTTCGCGGGCGGCAGCGGCGTGACGCCGGTGCTGGCGATCGTCGAGGAGACGCTGGCGGCGGGCACCGGGTCGGTTGTGCTGATCTACGCCAACCGCGACGCCGGGTCCGTCATCTTCGCAGGTCGGCTCGCCGAGCTGTCGCGGGCCTACCCCGACCGGCTGACCGTGGTGCATTGGCTCGAGTCACTGCAGGGTCTACCGGCCGCGGCACAACTCGGTGCCCTGGCTCGCCCGTGGGCCGGTCGTGCGGTCTACGTGTGCGGTCCCGCGCCGTTCATGGACGCCGTGGTGGGGGCGATGGGATCGTTGGGTGTCGCGCGGCGGGACGTGCACATGGAACGGTTCCGGTCGTTGCCGCGCAACCCCTTCGAGGCGCAGGACCAGGCGGCCGCGGAGGCGGAGACACTCGCCGATGCCGAGCCGGAGGCAGTGGCCGCGTCTGCCGCGCCGGTGGTCGGCACCGTCACAGTCGATCTCGACGGGGCGACGCACACGCTCGCGTGGCCGGGCGACAAGCGCCTGCTGGACGTGATGCTCGACGCGGACCTGGCCGCCCCGTACTCGTGCCGGGAGGGCTCGTGTGGGGCGTGCGCGTGCCGACTCGTGCGCGGGCGGGTGGCGATGGCCGACAACGACGTCCTCGACGAGGCCGACATCGCCGACGGGCTGATCCTCGCATGCCAGGCCACCCCCGTGACCGACGATGTCGCGATCGACTACGGGTAGTCACTTCTCGTAGTGGTAGCGGGCCTGAAGTATCACCAGATCGTTGGACAGAACCTGATACACGAGACGATGCTCCTCGGTGATCCTCCGAGACCATGCCCCGGCGATACCGTACTTCAGAGGCTCGGGTTTCCCGATGCCTGACACAGGATCTCGAAGGGCGTCATCGATCAGCCGGTTGATCCGCTTCAGGATGGAGCGGTCGGCGGTCTGCCAGGAGACGTAGTCGTCCCATCCCTGAGAGGTGAAGACGAGCCTCACCCGCGATCCAGAGCCCGCTCGACGGCGACGCCCCTCGCGGCTTCGTCGGCGGCGTCGAGCAGGCGACGGGCGTTGACCGGCGACCGGAACAGGTACGCGGTCTCCTGCCACGCTGCATAGTCGTCGGCGGACATCAGGACGGCGTTGCCGCGTTTCGACGTGATCTCGATGGCCGTGCGGTCGTCGTTGACCTGCTCGATGAGGGGGAACAGGCTGCGGCGGGCCTCGCTGGCGGTGATGGCCATGACAGACTCCTTCCAGTGGTACTGGAAATGGTACCACCCGCGGATCGAGCACCGCTGAGTGGCACGCTCACCAAGCCGTGAGCGCTGTGGGCGCCACGACCCTCTCAGTAGCGAAGCCGTCGCCGTGATGATCTGCCCGACGCGTTTCGCGGTGCGGAGATCGACGCTGGAGCCGGTGATCTCCACGGGAGTGACGGTCTTCTCGCAGGCGGCGGCTACGTGACGGTGCGACTGTCGGGGACCAGGTCATGCGGCTCGGTGTCGAGGTCACCGATGCCGAAGCTGATGATCCGTACCGGGTGGATCCGGATGATCGGACCGACCGGTCCGTTCGCGGTATCGGTGGGCTCGACGATCGCCTCGCCGCGTCCCCGGATCTCCAGACACCGCACGCGCCAGGGCTGGACCGAGGCGATGTCGTCGACCACGAATGCGACCCGGCCGTTGGCGGCCACATTGCGGAACTTGCGGCTGGCCGCCATGGTGTAACCGCCGATGTCGATCGTGCCGGTGTCGGCGTTGTAGGCGAATCCGACGGGACTGACCTGCAGCGTGCCGTCCGGCGCCGCCGTGGCGAGGCGGCCGAGCCGCTGGCCGGCGAGGTAGTCGAGTTCGATAGCGGTGAAGGGTGGGTGCGTTGCGTCGGCGGTCATGCCCACCACGGTAGAACCTCAATGGAACTCGAGGTCAATGGCCGGTATCGGCGGCCTCCTGCGTCGCGGTGGCCATCGCCCGATCCACCTCCCAGAACGCGCGCAGCGAAGCGATCCGGCCGGCACCGTCGGCGCGGTAGACGAAGACGCCCTCGGCGTCGATCCGCATGCCGCCCACCGATGTTCGGATCGTGCCCACGTAGGCCACCTCGTCGCCGCACGCGAACGAGTCGCGGTAGTCGAACTCGATGGTGTCGGCGTTCGCGATGGTCGCGTCCCAGAAGGCGGCGATCGCGTCGCGGCCGTGGTGTCCTCTGCCCTCGGGGTCGAACGCCGAGCGGCCGACCGGGTCCTCGACGACACCGTCGTCGGCGAACAGCGCGAGCCATGCCTGCTTGTCCTTGGCGCGCACCGCGGTACGGGACGCCTCGGCGGCGATGCGGGCGGGGTGGATGCGGGCGGGGTGGATATCGGTCATGAGGGTCCTCGGATCAGGCGAAGCGGGTGATGACGGTGTCGGCATATCGGCGGAGGTGGTCGACCTTCTTCTGCAGGGACTCGGTGTCCGGCCCGACCTGGTAGGGCACGCGGAAGCCGACGATGACGTCGGTGACGCCGCGGTCCTCGAGGCGCTTGACCCCGTCGACGGTGTACGCGTCGAGCGAGATGACGTGCACCTCGAACGGCAGCGTGCGGGGCACGTCGCGCTGCGCCTCCAGTTCGGCGATGCGGCCGAGCATCCGATCGAGGTCACCGGCGTCGCCCCCGGCGTGCATCCAACCGTCGCCGAGTCGCACCGCGCGCCGGAGCGCGGCATCGCTGTGACCGCCCACCAGGATCGGCATGGGCCGGCGGGGCGCGGGGGTGAGCTTGATCCGCGGGATGTCGACGAACTCGCCGTGGTACTCGAAATACTCCCCCGTGCACAGACCACGGACCACCTCGATGCACTCGTCCATCCGGCGGCCGCGGTGCCCGAACGGGACGCCCATCATGGCGAAGTCCTCGGGCCACGGGCTGATCCCGACGCCGAGCGAGAACCGGTCTCCGGACAGGAACGCCAGCGATCCGGCCTGCTTCGCCACCAGCACCGGCGGCCGGATCGGCAGCTTCAGCACGAACGGGGTGAAGCGGAGCGTGCTCGTGGAGGCGGCGAGCGCCGCCGACAGGACGAAGGTCTCGACGAAGGCCTTGCCGTCGAGGAACTCACGGTCGCCGCCCGGCGTGTACGGATAGGTGGCGTCCGACTCCTCGGGGTACGCGATGCTGTCGGCGACGACCATCGACGTGTACCCGGCTGCCTCGGCCGCCTGCGCGAGCGGGATGTAGTAGGCGGGATCGGTCATCGCCTCGGCGTAGGTGAACCGCACCGTGCTCTCCTCCTGTCGGCCGTACCGCTGCGCGTCCTTGCGGCGCAGCACTACTCTTGTTAAAACTAGAACAAGTTCCAATTCATGTCGCGGGTTTCGCCGAGGTCGGTCGGGTCGGGCGGAGTCTCGCGGAGGTTCGAGGGAGGAGGCCGGGTGCGGTTCGAGGCGGACGAGGCGGTGGACGCGGCGAGGCGACTCGCGGCCGACGTACTGGCGCGGGAGGCGGACGCCGGCGCCCACGAACGGTGGGCCGCGCTGGCGAAGGCGGACCTGCTGGGGTTGGCAGTCCCCGAGGACTGCGGTGGAGCCGGGCTGGGTGTCGAGGCTGTGGCCGCTGTGCTCACCGCCGTGGGTGAAGGCGCCGCCGAGGTGCCGGCACTCGCGACCCTCGCACTGGGCGTTCTGCCGATCGCCTGCTACGGCACCGCCGCGCAGCGCGCGTCGGTGCTGCCGGGAGTCGTCACGGGCACCACCGTGATCACGGGCGCCCTCAGCGAGCCGGATCGGCCCCTGGCCGCGTCGCCGTCGACCACCGCCACGTCCGACGGCGACGGGTGGCGGCTCGACGGCGTCAAGACCGCTGTACCGTACGCGGGCGATGCGCAGCTGATCCTGGTGACGGCGACGCTCGATGACGGGATCGGGGTCTTCCTCGTCGAGCCCGGTGCGGCGGACGTGACGGTGGTGCCGTCACCGTCGGCCTCCGGTGCGCCCGAGGCCACCGTCCGGCTCGAGGGCGTACTGCTGCCACGGGACGCGCTCCTGGGCGACGCCGCACACGCCGGGGATGCGGCTGCCGCGCTGCGCCGGTTCGCGCTCGTGGGCGCTGCTGCGGTGGCGGACGGTGCCCTCGCCGGCGCCCTCGCGCTGACCGCCACGCACGTGCGGAGCCGCGAGCAGTTCGGACGCCCGCTGGCGGCGTTCCAGGCCGTGGCCCAGCAGATCGCAGACGTGTACATCGCCTCGCGGACAATGCATCTCGCGGCGCTGTCGGCGGCGTGGGAACCGGGTGCCGGGAATGCGCCCGCGCTCGCCGCGTACTGGCTGGCCGCCGAGACACCCGCGGCCATGCGGACCTGCCACCACCTGCACGGCGGGATCGGCGTCGACATCGGCTATCCGCTGCACCAGTACTACTCGCTGCTCAAGGACCTGAGCCGGATGGTGGGCGGACCCGAGCACACGCTGCGCGCGATCGGCTCCGCGACCGCGCGGCCGGCGGCGGACGACGTCGAGGGCGACGGCCGGTACATCGCGCTCACGCCTGCGCAGGCGGCGCTGCAGGCCGACCTGCGCGAGTACTTCGCCGGGCTGATGACGGAATCCGAGCGCGCGACGATGCTGACCGAGCGACACGGCCCCGTGTTCCGGGACCTGGTGCGGCGGATGGGAACCGACGGACGGCTCGGCGTCGGCTGGCCCGCAGAGTACGGCGGACAGGGCTACGGTCCCGTCGAGCAGTACCTGTTCGTCAACGAGGCGGCGCGCGCCGACATCCAGCTGCCGTCGGTGACGCTGCAGACCGTGGGACCCACGCTGCAGACGTTCGGCACCGACGAGCAGCGGGCCGAGTTCCTGCCGCGGATCCTCTCCGGGGACGTGCATTTCGCCATCGGCTATACCGAGCCGGACGCCGGCACCGACCTCGCCGCCCTGCGCACCAGGGCCGTGCGCCGCGGCGACGAGTACGTCGTGAACGGCCAGAAGGCCTTCACCACCGGTGGGCACGACGCCGACTACATCTGGCTGGCGGTGCGCACCGACCCCGACGCGCCGCGGCACCGCGGGATCTCGATCCTGATCGTGGACACCCGCGATCCGGGCTACAGCTGGACCCCGATCCTCACCTGCGACGGCGCGCACCACGTGAACGCGACCTATTACGAGGACGTGCGCGTCCCCGCGAACCACCTTGTGGGGCAGGAGAACGACGGGTGGCGGCTGATCACCACGCAGCTGAATCACGAGCGGGTCATGCTGGGGCCGTCCGGCCGGATCGGCGGGGTGGGTGATCGTGTCGAGCGCTGGGCGTCGGCGCGGGACCTGCTGGCGCACCCGGACGTTCGTGCGGCGCTCGCGCGGGTGCGTGCCACCGAGCGGATCAACGAGCTGCTCAACTGGCAGGTCGCGGCGGCCGATACCGCGGACGTGGCCGCGATTGTGGCGGACGCCTCGGCCACCAAGGTGTTCGGGTCCGAGCGGATACAGGAGGTGGTCCCGCTGCTCGAGGACGTGGTCGGCCGGCTGGGCGACCCGTCCGAGCCGGAGACGGCGGCGCTCCTGCGCCGGCTCGACGTGCAGGCGAAGCGGAACCTGGTGCTCACCTTCGGCGGCGGGGTCAATGAGATCCAGCGCGAACTGATCGCCCAGATGGGCCTCGGTCTGCCGAGGGTACCGAGATGACCGGAGTGGAGGCGGGTGTGGCCGAGACCGTGCGGGCGGCCGCCGACCGGATCGCGGCGTGGGGGGAGTCGTCCCCACGCCCCGCGCGGGACCCGGTGAACCAGGCCATGATCCACAACTGGGTCGAGGCGATCGGCGACGCGAACCCGGTGTACGTCGACGCGGAGATCGCGGCGGCGTCGGTGCACGGCGGGCTGGTGGCGCCGCCCGCGATGGCGCAGGTGTGGACGATGCCGGGGCTGCGCGGGACCCGCACCGCAGACGACCCGCTCGGGGCGATGATGGCGGACCTCGACGCCGCCGGCTACACCTCCGTGGTCGCCACCGACTCGCAGCAGACCTACCACCGGTACCTGCGGGTGGGCGAGCGGCTGACCGCCTCCGCCCGGCTCGAGGACGTACAGGGGCCCAAGCGGACCGCGCTCGGCGAGGGCTGGTTCGTGACCACCCGCACCGTGTGGCGGGTCGGGGACGAGGTGGTGGCCGAGATGACGTTCCGGGTACTGAAATTCGCGCCGCCGGTGTCCGAGCTCCCCGCCGCCCGCCCCGACGCGGGTCCGTCCGGTCGGATCATCGACGCGCCCGAACACGCCGCCGGGGTGCTGCGGCCGGTGATCTCGCGCGACACCGAGTTCTTCTGGGCGGGGACGCGGATCGGCGAGCTGCGGATCCAGCGGTGGGGCGGCGAAGGCGGTGCGCTGCGGCACCCGCCCGGCACCGTCGGGCCCGACGGCGACCTGGGTGCCGTCCCCGACCACGTCGTGGCCTCCGGCCGCGGCACCGTGTACTCGTATGTGGTCCACCACCATCCGCCCGTGCCGGGCAAACGGCTGCCGTTCGTGGTGGCGCTGGTGCAGCTGCCCGAGGGCGTCCGGGTGCTCGGCGAGCTCATCGGCGCCGAGCCCGATGCCGTGCACGTGGGCATGCCCGTGCAGGCCGTGTTCCTGCGCGTCGACGACGACACGACCCTGCCCGCCTGGGAGGCACTGTGACCCCGAGAAATCCGACGGCCACGCTGAGACTCGGGGAGGTACCTGTGGGCACGGAGCTGCCGGAGCTCGTGCTGGCCGCGACGCCGACGTTCATCGTGTCCACCGCGCTCGCCACCCGGGACTTCCAGGACGTGCACCACGACCGCGATGCGGCGCACGCCCGCGGATCGAAGGACATCTTCGTGAACATCCTCACCGACAACGGCCTCGTCCAGCGGTATGTGACCGACTGGGCCGGGCCCGACGCGATCGTGCGGTCGATCGCGATCCGGCTCGGGGTGCCCTGCTACGCGTACGACACCCTGACGTTCCGCGGCTCGGTCGCCGACCACGTCGAGGTCGGCGGCGAGCAGCGGGTCGTGGTCGCGGTGTCCGCGCGCGACTCGCTGGGCGACCACATCACCGGCACCGTCGCAGTGGTGCTGCCCGCATGAGCGGGCTGTCGGGCCGCGCGGCCATCGTCGGCATCGGGGCGACCGAGTTCTCCAAGGACTCCGGGCGCAGCGAGCTGCGGCTCGCGACCGAGGCGATCCGGGCCGCGCTCGCCGACGCCGGGCTGGCCCCAGCCGCCGTCGACGGCCTCGTCACCTTCACGATGGACACCAGCAGCGAGATCGCCGTCGCGCGGGAACTCGGGCTGGAGTCGCTGAAGTTCTTCAGCCGCATCAACTTCGGCGGCGGCGCCGCGGCCGCGACCGTGCAGCAGGCCGCGATGGCGGTGGCCACCGGCGTGGCCGACGTCGTGGTGGCCTACCGCGCGTTCAACGAGCGGTCGGGGCACCGGTTCGGGCGCGCGTCGGCGGCCGCGGCGCAGCAGGTCAACAGCAACGGCGTCGACAACAGCTTCCACTACCCCATGGGCATCGCGACGCCGGCGGCCACCGTCGCGATGTCGGCGCGCCGCTACATGCACCTCTACGGCGCCACGAGTGCGGATTTCGGGCGGATCGCGGTGATCGACCGGGCCAACGCCGCGACCAACCCGAACGCGTGGTTCTTCGGCCGGCCGATCACCCTCGAGGAGCATCAGGCGTCCCGCTGGATCGCCGAACCGCTCCGGCTGCTCGACTGCTGTCAGGAGTCCGACGGCGGTGTGGCGCTGGTGATCACGAGCGTCGAGCGGGCCCAGGATCTGGCCCGTCCCCCGGCCGTGATCGCCGCTGCGGCGCAGGGCAGCGGGCCCGACCAGTACGTCATGACGAGCTACTACCGCGACGACGTCGCCGCGCTGCCCGAGATGGGCGTGGTCGCGGGCGAGCTGTGGCGGCAGGCCGGTCTCTCGCCCGCCGACGTGGACGTGGCGATCCTCTACGACCACTTCACGCCCTACGTGCTGATGCAGCTCGAGGAGCTCGGCTTCTGTGGCCGGGGCGAGGCCCGCGAGTTCATCGCGGATGGTCGCCTCGAGATCGGTGGCCGGTTGCCGCTCAACCCGCACGGCGGCCAGCTCGGCGAGGCATACATCCACGGGATGAACGGAATCGCCGAGGGGGTGCGGCAGGTCCGCGGCGAGGCCGTCAACCAGATCGACAGTGCCCGGACGGCGCTGGTGACCGCTGGCACCGGGGTGCCGACCAGCGGCCTGCTGCTGAGTACAGTCGATCCGTGAGTGAAACGACCGAATCGACCGCAGGCGACCGCCGGAGCGACTTTCCGCGCTTCCGGCCCGCCACCCCGCCGCCGGTCTTCGGGGAGTTCGTCGAGACCATGCGGCACCTGCAGGACCTGACGGTGGCGGTCGATGCGCCCGCGGACGTGTACGCCACCGCGCTCGCGCAGGCGCAGGCGCTGGTCGAGACGCTGGAACCCTACGACGCGCCGGAGGGCCGCGGACCGGCCGGACGCGTCATGGATCTGCCCGGCCGCGGCAGCCTGCTGATGCCGCCGTGGCGGGTGGAGAAGTTCGACGCCGACGGTGTCCGTGCCCGCGGCGAGCTGCGGCGCTATCACCTCGGTGGCGGCGGCGTGGCGCACGGCGGCGTCCTCCCGCTGCTGTTCGACGACAACTTCGGCATGGTGGTGTACGCCGCCAGGCGCCCGATCAGCCGCACCGCGTACCTGCACGTCGACTACCGCAAGGTGACGCCGCTGAACACACCGCTCGTCATCGAGGGGGCGGTGCAGTCGGTGGACGGGCGCAAGACGTTGATCCGCTCGAAGCTGATGGACGAGGACGGCACCCTCCTCGCCGAGGGGGAGGGCCTGATGGTCGCGCTGCTCCCCGGCCAGCCGTGAGCCGCGCAGCGTGACCGCCTGACGGTCGGCCCTACTTCGGGAGCGCCGAGTCGATACCGCGAACGTCGCTGATGACCCAGTCGCGCCTGGTATCGACGGTGACGGCGTACGTCGCCGTGGACGGCATGCCCGACGGTGTCTGCGTGGTCTTGGTGATGACACTGACGAAGACGTTGACGGCGATCACGCCGTTCTGGTTGGACGTGGCCACCGCGGCGATCGGCGTCGCGGTGGAACGCCACTGCACCGGCGAGTAGATCTGCTCCATCTGGGCGGCGGCCTGCTGCAGGGTGGTCGACAGTTCCGGGGTGGTGTTGGCGACCAGCGCCTTCTCCCACACCGACAGGTTCTGGTAGTCGATCGTCGCAGCCCCCACCGCGTACCTCGTGGCGACGTCCTCGGCGCGCTTGTTCTGGTCGTTGGTCGTGTCGATGGCGGCCAGGCGCCCGCGCGCGTCGTTCAGGTCGGAGCGGCCCGTGAGCCACAGCGCGCCGAACACGATGGCCACGATCGCCAGCACGACGCACAGGGCGCCGAGCGCGGCGGTGGTACGCGAGACCGACAGGGTGATCGTCTTGGGCTGGTGGGCCGCGGCGCGTTCGTCGCGGATCCGGCGTCGCCGCTCGGCGGCGGATGCGGACTCCGCTCGGTCGCCGACGGTTCGGTTCGTGTCGGCCGGGTCGGCATCGGCAGCGTTCGAGGTGCTCGCGGTGGCGTTCGAGCCGGCGCTCGGCTTCGTGAGGTCGACGGTGTCGACCGTCGTGTCCGAGCCGGGTGTGTCGGTTTCCTCTGTGGACTTGGGGGCGGAGGGCGTCAACCCGTCTCCTTCGCTGGTGGTCACGGTTGGATACTCCCCCACCGCCGTCGGTCGGTCGAGTGCGACCCGGCGACCGGTGCCGATCGAGGTACTGTAACACGTTCCACTTTCGCCACCGGGCCGTCCGACACAGTCCGGCATGGCACCGTCATCGGTCGCGCTCGTCGGCTGCCACGGCGTCAGGCCTCGCCGGCCCGGAACACTCCGCCATGGGCCTGCGAGCAATGCGGGTCCCGGATCTCCGACGGGGCTCCCGCGTGGTCGACCTGCACTGTCACGTGATCGATATCGTGCGCATCCCGCAGGACGGCGGCGATCGTGGTGCGTACGGCGTGGCAGTCTGCGCCCGGTTCGACCAGCACGTGGGCCGAGAGCGCGGGCTGGCCGGACGTGATCTCCCAGATATGCAGGTCGTGCACTTCGACCACCGATGCGACCCGCGCCAACTCGCCGCCGACCGCCTCGGGGTCGACGTCCGCGGGCGCAGCCTCGAGGAAGATCCGGCCCGACGCACGGACGAGACCCCAGCCGGCGCGCAACATGAGGACAGCGACGACCAGGGCCGCGATCGCGTCGGCGCGCGCGAAGCCCGTCGACCAGATGACGGCGCCCGCGACCGCGGTCGCGATGAACGCGAAGAGGTCGCCGAGGATGTGCTGGTACGCACCTTCGACGTTGAGCGAGGAGCGATCGGCGCGGCGGATGCACCATGTGGCGGCGAGGTTGATCACGATCCCCACCAGGGCGGTGATCAGCACGAGCCCACCCTCGACCTCGGGTGGCGTGATCAGCCGGCGGATCCCCTCGTAGAGGAAGTAGATCGTGAGCAGCAGCAGCGTGATCCCGTTGGCCTGGGCGGAGAGGATCTCGGCGCGCTTGAGCCCGTAGGTGTACCCGCCGTGCGCCGGCCGGGCGGCAAGACGGATGGCGATCAGGGCGAGCGCGATCGAAGCCGCGTCGGTGAGCATGTGCCCGGCGTCGGTGATCAAGGCCAGCGAGCCTGCCGAGATGCCGACGACCACCTCGACCGCCATGAATCCGACCAGTAACGCGAGGGCCGCGCCGAGCCAGCGGCGGTCGGCGTCGGACGACACCGAGTGGCTGTGCGTATGCCGGTGTTCGTGTCGCGCAGGCGCGTCGGCGGTGTGGTCGTGCGCGGTGTCGTGGTCGTGGCGATCCGGACTGCGCATGCTGTGCCCCCTCATCGATGGATACGTCCCAAGAATACATAAATAGATGCGCATATATCAATACGTTCGGACCTCGAGGTGGCGAGGTTGCTGCCTCCGCTCGTTCCTCGCTGCGGCAGAACCTGTCGGCACTCCGGCGTAGCGTGCGCGACAGATCCACACGGGAGGAGCACGACGATGACGGACACGACCGCAGGGCAGGCGGACCGGATCGAGGGGGTCCTGGTGGCGACGGCCGCCGGCGACGCATTGGGCGCGGGCTACGAGTTCACGACACCAGCCGCAGGCGAGGAGATCACGATGTGCGGCGGCGGTCCGTTCGGCTTCGCTCCGGGCGAGTGGACCGACGACACCGCGATGGCGGTCGGTGTAGCCGAGGGGGCGGTCGCAGGTGATCTGAGGACGCCCGCCGGTCTCGACGTCGTCGCGGCCGGCTTCCTGCGCTGGTACGGCGGCGGGCCCAAGGATGTCGGCAACCAGACCCGACGGGTCCTCGGAGGCCGCGTCGACGACACCGGCAGCGGGCTCGCGCGGGCGGCGGCGGAACTGCACGAGCAGACCGGGCATACCGGCGGAAACGGCTCGCTCATGCGGACCGCTCCGGTCGCGCTCCGCTACCTCGCGGACGCGGACGCCTGCATCGATGCCGCACGTCGCGTATCCGACCTCACCCACGCCGACCCCGAGGCCGCGCAGGCGTGCGCGCTGTGGTCGTTCGCGATCCGGCACGCGGTGCTGACCGGCACGTTCGACGGCGCTCGGCTGTACCTCGAGGTCGCCGCTCCCGCCGAGCGGGACAGGTGGGGTCCGCGCCTGGACCAGGCCGAACGGGGCGGCCCTGCGGACTTCCCGAACAACGGCTGGGTCGTGCACGCGCTGCAGACCGCGTGGTGGGCGATCACCACCACCGACGACTCGGGCCCCGGCCACCTGCCCGCCGCGTTGGAGCGGGCCGTCCGTGCGGGCAACGACACCGATACCACCGCCGCCATCGCGGGCGGACTGCTCGGGGCTCGCTGGGGCAGGTCGGCCGTACCCGCCGAGTGGCAGGCGAAGCTGCACGGGTGGCCCGGCTACCGGGCGGACGACCTGGCGCGGCTCGCCGGGGCCGTCGCGCTCGCGGCGACGCGGACCGGGTGACGGGGCGCGCGGTGAAGTCGGAGGCCAAGCGGTCTTAGGAAGACAACCACTAGTCCCAACTCCTTGGCTCACC
>NZ_BAABFR010000065.1:0-30216 GCF_039541155.1 Tsukamurella soli | reverse complement strand
CCTCCCGCCGCCCGTGACCGCGCCGGGACCGCCGACGGGGCGTCGCTGCCCCGCCTGTCGGGACGCTTCTCCGAGCAGCCCGATCTGCCGAGCCTGGGCGGTACCGAGGGGCGTGTCGAGCGGCCCCGCGCTGCGGGCCCGCGCCGCCCCGAGCCCGGCCGCTACGACCACTTCCGCGCGCCCCGGTTCCGCGGCGACGCACCGGAGCCGAACTTCCACGACGACTTCGAGGAGCCGGCCGCCACGGAACCGCCGCCACGGGAGATCCGGCGCCACCGCTACAAGGACTGACCGAGAGCCATCCGGCACGGCGGCAGGTTAGGACGACCGGCTGGAGCGACCAGCGGCGCACCGGGTGGGCGCCGGCTCAGTGGAAGGTCTCGCCCCGCTCCAGCATTCCGACGAGGGCCGCGATGCGCCGAGCACGCGTCTCAGGTCGCTTGGCAGTCTCGACGCGGTACAGCACGGCGTACCGGTTCTCCGAGGTCAGCGTGGCGAAGAAGGCACGGGCCGCGGGACGGGCGTCCAGTGCGGCCTGCAGATCGTCGGCGACGGTGGCCGTCGCCGGGCCCGCATACGCCGCATCCCAGCGGCCGTCTGCGCGCGCCGCGTCGACGGCGGCCTGACCTGCGGGCCGGATCCGGCCCGCCGCACTCAGGCGCGCTATGTGGTCGCGGTTGCGCTTCGACCACGACGACCGCGTGGTCCGAGGGGTGAACCGCTGCCGATAGAAATCGGCGTCGATGCGGCGTACCTGGCCGTCGATCCACCCGAAGCACAGCGCCGCATCCAAAGCCGCCGGGTAGTCGATGCTGGGCGCATCGGGGCGTTTCGCGCTCCCCGACTTCTTCGCCATTCGGACCCACAGCCCCGGCGACGAGGCGTGGTGCTCCTCGAGCCAACGCTCGAACTCCGCACCGTCGGCGAAGAACACCTCGGGCAGCTCGGCCACCACGACGCCTCGGCTCAGGCCCGGGTGCGCGGCCGCAGCTCGCGGGGAAGCGCGAAGACCAGCGTCTCGTTGGCTGTGGTCACCGTCTGGACGTCCCCGAAGCCACGCTCGGCGAGGTAGTCGACCACGCCGCGCACCAGGATCTCCGGCACGGAGGCGCCGGAAGTGACTCCCACCGTCTGCGCGCCTTCGAGCCACGCCGGGTCGATCTCGCGGGCGAAGTCGATCAGGTAGGACGCACGGGCCCCCGCCTGCAGAGCAACCTCCACCAGCCGCTTCGAGTTGGACGAGTTGTTCGAGCCGACCACGATCACGACGTCGCACCGGGGCGCCATCGCCTTGACCGCGACCTGGCGGTTCTGGGTGGCGTAGCAGATGTCGTCGCTGGGCGGGTCCTGCAGCTTGGGGAACCGCTCCCGGAGCCGGCGCACCGTCTCCATCGTCTCGTCCACGGACAGCGTGGTCTGCGACAGCCAGATCACCTTGTCCTCATCGCGCACCGAAACCGAGTCCACGGCGTCTGGTCCGTCGACCAGCTGGACGTGCTCGGGAGCCTCGCCCGCGGTGCCCTCGACCTCCTCGTGGCCCTCGTGGCCGATCAGCAGGATGTCGAAGTCGTCACGCGCGAACCGTTTGGCCTCCTGGTGCACCTTGGTGACCAGCGGACAGGTGGCGTCGATCGTGCGCAGATGACGCTCCGCGGCACCGGTGTGGACAGCCGGGGACACGCCGTGCGCCGAGAACACCAGCAGCGAGCCCTCGGGAACCTCGTCGGTCTCGTCGACGAAGATCACGCCCTTCTCCTGCAGTGTCTCGACGACGTGCCGGTTGTGGACGATCTCCTTGCGCACATACACCGGTGCGCCGTGCTTCTCGAGCGCCTTCTCGACGGTCTGGACGGCGCGGTCCACACCCGCGCAGTAACCGCGCGGCTCGGCCAGCAGGACGTGCTTGCCAGAACTCATGCGTCCAGGCTACGGCACCCAGGCTGCGATGACCGGCTCGTCCGGTCGGGCCGGGTGGGGGCCTCGCCGCCCGGCGCGCGGGCGGATGAGGCACCCTAGGGGCATGAGTCGCTTTCCGTATCTGGTCCGCGTCGCGGTCGGCGCGGTCGCCCTCGCCGCTGCGAAGGGGCAGGAGCTGGTGACCGGCGCCGTCACGGCCCCGCTCACGGTGGGCAGCCAGGCAGCGCAGACCTTCATCAAGATCCAGCAGGACATCGCGGGGCTCGCGGTCCGGGGCGACGAGGCGATCGAGGCCCTGTTCCCGACCAAGGCCGAGGAGCGACCCGAGTGGGCCAGCTTCGACGACGAGGACGACATCGAGGTCGAGATCCCGAGCGGCGCTACCGAGTCCGACGGTGCCGGGCCCCCGCCGGACGGTCCCGCGCCTGCGGAGGCCCGGACCGAGCGGATCGCCGTCGCCCGGCCGGACCTCGCCAACCCCGATGCGGGCGCCGGCACCCCGTCCACGGGCGCTACGGCGCCGGCACCGTCGGCTTCCCCCACCCGGCCAGGGGCGACAGCGCCCGAGCCGACGTTCGACGCCGGGCCCCCGTCGGGCCGGTACGCCCTCTACAGCTCCCCGCTCGCGCAGGCCGTCGCCCCCGCGACCACGCCGCGCGGGGAGGGCAGCGACGACGCGCCCGCCGTGGTGCGTCGACTCGACTACCCCGAGCTGACGCTGGCGCAGCTGCGCGGGCGGATCGGCTCGCTCGGCGCAGCGGACCTGCGGGACCTGGTGGCCTACGAACAGCAGCACCGCGCCCGGCCGCCGTTCCTGACGATGCTCGAGAACCGCCTGGAGCGCGCACCCCAGTGACCTCGCCCACCGGCCCCTCGGCGGGCCAGGCACAGATCCCCCGCAGCACGCCCGAGAGCCCGTGGCCCGTCCGCATCGTGTCCATGAAGGTGGGACAGTGGATCGACCGCCTCGGCGAGCTCTGGGTCGAGGGTCAGATCACCCAGCTCACCCGGCGCGGCGGCGGCATCGCCTTCCTCACGCTGCGGGATCCCGCCGCCGAGGTGTCGATCGAGGTCACCTGCCTGCCCGCCGTCCTGGACCGCTCCGAGGTGCCGCTCACCGAGGGCACCCGGGTGATCATGCGCGGCAAGTTCAGCTACTTCCCCGCGCGGGGCTCACTGTCACTGCGTGTCACCGAGGTCCGCGCCGTCGGGATCGGTGAACTGCTCGCGCGGATCGAGCAACTGCGTCGGCTGCTGCAGGCCGAGGGCCTGTTCGACCCGCGGCTCAAGCGGACGCCGCCGTTCCTGCCCGGCACCGTCGGGCTCGTCACCGCGCGGGCCAGCGCCGCCGAGCGGGACGTGCGCAAGATCGCGTCCGAGCGCTGGCCGGCGGTGCGGATCCGCGCCGAGTACGCGACGGTGCAGGGGCCGACTGCCGTGCCGCAGCTGATCCGCGCGCTGCAGACGCTCGACGCGGACCCCGAGGTCGATGTGATCGTGATCGCCCGCGGCGGCGGCAGCGTCGAGGACCTGCTGCCGTTCTCCAACGAGGCCCTGTGCCGCGCGATCCACGCCGCCACCACCCCCGTCGTGTCCGCGATCGGGCACGAGCCGGACAACCCGCTGTGCGACCACGTCGCCGACATCCGCGCGGCCACACCCACCGACGCCGCGAAGCGCGTAGTGCCGGACGTCGGCGCCGAGCTCGTGCGTGTCGGCGAGCTGCGCGGCCGCGGGCGCATCGCCCTGCGCGGCTGGGTACAGCGCGAGGCGCACGGCCTGGCCGGGTTGCGGTCGCGACCGGCGCTGTCGCAGCCGCGCCGGATCGTCGACAGCCGCGCGGACGAGGTGGCCCGGCTGCTGCGCGATGCGCGCCGGGACGTCCGACGGCTCATCGATGCCGAGACCGCCACCACGACGCATCTGGCCGCGCGGCTGAAGACGCTGGGACCCGCCGCCACGATGGCGCGCGGCTACGCCGTGGTGCAGCGCGTCACGACCGACGGCGAGAACCCCGTGGTGCGCTCCGTGGCCGAGGTCGAGCCCGCCACGCAGCTGCGCGTCCGGCTACCCGACGGTGCCGTACGCGCCGTCGTCATGCGGGCAGAGCGCGGCGCCCGGGTCACCGAAGCCGTATCACCGAGCAAGGAGGATCCGAAGTGACCGACGAACCAGCGGGCGTCGAGACGCTCGGCTACGAGCAGGCCCGCGACGAGCTCGTGGAGGTGGTCCGGATGCTCGAGCAGGGCGGGCTGGATCTGGACGACTCGCTGCGGCTGTGGGAACGCGGCGAGGCCCTCGCGCGGCGCTGCGAGGAGCACCTCGGCGGCGCCCGCGAGCGGATCGAGAAGGCGATCGCAGCGCAGGACGCTCGGCCCTGAACTAGCCCGTCTTGGCCATCGGATGCTGATCCTGCACGGCCGCGGCGAGCTGCTGGAACGACGGCACCGTCGCGCTGCCGTACAGGGCCAGCGTGACCCCGTCGAGCGGCAGCAGCCAGGCGTTGCGCCCGTCCGATGCCGGCCCGTACACCTGCCAGGTACGGTCGCCGACCGGCACCGTCCCGGCCTGCTCGACCGATGAGCCGAAGACCGACGAGACGATGTCCGCGGCGGGACCGTCCGACTGCGACAGCTGCAGGAACTGGCGGTCGGGCGTGACGTAGCCGAGGTTCACGATCTGCTGCCCCGACGAGAGCGTCTGCTGCGAACTGGAGTTCGCCGTCCACCCCGTCGGGACGCCCGCCGTCACACCCGCGCCACCGGGCTCGCGCAGCGGGAACTGCACCTGCGGCACCGTGGCTTTCAGGATCGCGTCGGCCTCGACGGTGGGGATGACGCCCTTGTCGGCGGCGGATCCCACCCCCCAGTGGACGTCGCCCGACGCGAACGCCGCGATGGCACACACCGCGAGCAGCACGACGATCGTGAGGGTCAGGTCGCGCGAGTTGAGCAGGAGTCGGGGTTTGTCGGCCACGGAGGACCATTATCCCCCACCGGTCACGGCCGTGGCCCACGGCCACGGACGGGCCCGCCCCGGGCGCCTCCGCACCGGCGGTCTCGCCCGGCCCGTCGCGCGGAAACAGCCGCGTGGAAGAATCACTCACAGGAGCCGTACCCGGCCAACGGGGGTCGAGATGCGCACCTGCTGAGGAGGACCTGACATGTCCGAGACCGATTCCACCGAGAACCAGCCGGTACGCCCGGACCGCAACCTTGCGATGGAACTGGTTCGGGTGACCGAGGCAGGCGCGCTCGCCGCGGGCCGCTGGGTGGGCCGCGGTCAGAAGGAGGCCGGCGACGGTGCCGCGGTGGACGCGATGCGGGAGCTGGTGTCGACGGTGTCGATGCAGGGCATCGTGGTGATCGGCGAGGGCGAGAAGGACGAGGCCCCGATGCTCTACAACGGCGAGCTGGTCGGCAACGGCAGCGGGCCCGAGACCGACGTCGCCGTCGACCCCGTGGACGGCACCACCCTGATGGCCAAGGGCATGCCCGGGTCGATCGCCGTCCTGGCCGTCGCCGAGCGCGGCGCGATGTTCGACCCGTCGGCCGTCTTCTACATGAACAAGATCGCCGTCGGCCCCGAGGCCGCGGGCGTGATCGACATCAACGCCCCCATCGCAGACAACATCGCGAAGGTCGCCAAGGCCAAGTCCATCAAGGTCACGGACGTCACCTGCACCGTCCTCGACCGGCCCCGGCACGATCAGCTGATCGCCGACATCCGCGCGACCGGCGCGATCGTCCGGCTGATCTCCGACGGTGACGTGGCCGGCGCCATCGCCGCCGCCCGCCCCGAGGCCAAGACCGACATCCTGGTCGGCATCGGCGGTACCCCGGAGGGCATCATCGCCGCCGCCGCGCTGCGCTGCATGGGCGGCGAGATCCAGGCCACCCTCGCGCCCTCGTCGGACACCGAGCGCAACCGCCTCGCCGACCTCGGGATCGACCCCGACCACGTGCTCGGCACGCTGGACCTGGTCAAGGGCGAGCACGTGTACTTCGCCGCCACCGGCGTCACCGACGGTGACCTGCTGCGCGGCGTCAAGTACCGCGCCGACGGGGCGACCACCCAGTCCATCGTCATGCGGTCCCGTTCGGGCACGGTCCGCATGGTCGACGCGACCCACCGACTCACGAAGCTGCGCAGCTACGCGCCGATGTTCACCAAGTGATTCCACGCGGGTAACACCCCAGAAGTTGAGGAGGCGTCGAGCCGACGATGACCGACGACACCGAGTACCGCATCGAGCACGACACGATGGGCGAGGTCCGCGTCCCGGCGGCCGCGCTCTGGCGGGCGCAGACGCAGCGCGCCGTCGAGAACTTCCCGATCAGCTTCCGCCCGCTGGAGCGCACCCAGATCCGCGCGATGGGCCTGCTCAAGGCCGCGTGCGCGCAGGTCAACAAGGACCTGGGCCTGCTGGACGCGGAGAAGGCGGCCGCGATCATCTCGGCCGCCAAGGAGATCGCCGACGGTAAGCACGACGACCAGTTCCCCATCGACGTCTTCCAGACCGGCTCGGGCACCAGCTCGAACATGAACGCCAACGAGGTCATCGCCTCCATCGCGGCGGCGAACGGGGTCACGGTGCACCCCAACGACCACGTCAACATGTCCCAGAGCTCCAACGACACGTTCCCGACCGCGACGCACGTCGCCGCGACCGAGGCCGCGGTCACGGATCTCGTTCCTGCACTGCAGCACCTGCACGAGGCCCTCGCCGCGAAGGCTGTCGCGTGGCGCACGGTGGTCAAGTCGGGTCGCACGCACCTGATGGACGCCGTGCCCGTCACGTTGGGCCAGGAGTTCGGCGGCTACGCCCGCCAGGTCGAGGCCGGCATCGAGCGCATCGAGGCGACGCTCCCCCGCGTCGGCGAGCTGCCGATCGGCGGCACCGCGGTGGGCACGGGGCTCAACGCGCCCAACGGTTTCGGTACCAGGGTGGTCGCCGAATTGGTGAAGCTCACGGGCGTCGACGACCTGCGGCTGGCGAAGGACAACTTCGAGGCGCAGGCCGCGCGCGACGGCCTGGTGGAGCTGTCCGGTGCGTTGAAGACGGTGGCGGTCTCGCTGACCAAGATCGCCAACGACGTCCGCTGGATGGGCTCCGGTCCGCTCACGGGCCTCGGTGAGATCTCGCTGCCCGACCTGCAGCCCGGCAGCTCGATCATGCCGGGCAAGGTGAATCCCGTTCTCCCCGAGGCCGTCACGCAGGTCGCCGCACAGGTGATCGGCAACGACGCGGCCGTCACCGTCGGCGGCCTGTCCGGCGCGTTCGAGCTCAACGTGTACATCCCGGTGATCGCCCGCAACGTGCTCGAGTCACTCAAGCTGCTGGCCAACGTCTCTCGGCTGTTCGCCGACCGCTGCATCGCGGGCCTCGTGGCGCACGAGGACCGCCTCAAGACCCTCGCCGAGTCGTCGCCGTCCATCGTGACGCCGCTGAACTCCGCGATCGGCTACGAGGAGGCGGCCGCCGTCGCGAAGCAGGCGCTCAAGGAGGGCAAGACGATCCGGCAGACGGTGATCGACCGTGGCCTGATCGGCGACGAGCTGTCGATCGAGGAGTTGGACAGCCGCCTCGACGTGCTGAAGATGGCCAACCTGGATCACCAGCGCTGACAACCTGATTCACCCCCCGCAGTCGTGAGCCCACCTCCTATGGGCGGTGGGCTCACGACTGCGCGGTGGGCTCACGACTGCGCGGTGGGCTCACCGCGCCGAGGTGGGAGTCAGCGCTCCTTCGACCGGATCCGGATGCCGCTCAGCGGGATCGACACCTCACCTCCCGGGTCGGTGAAGAAGTCGTTGCCCTTGTCGTCCACGACGATGAATGCCGGGAAGTCCTCGACCTCGATCTTCCACACCGCCTCCATCCCGAGTTCGGGGTACTCGATGACCTCCTGGCTCTTGATGCAGTCCTGGGCGAGGCGCGCCGCGGGGCCGCCGATGGAACCGAGGTAGAAGCCGCCGTGCGCGTCGCAGGCCCGGGTCACCTGCTTCGACCGATTCCCCTTGGCCAGCATCACCATCGAGCCACCGGCCGCCTGGAACTGTTCGACGTAGCTGTCCATCCGGCCGGCGGTGGTGGGGCCGAACGACCCGGACGCCATGCCCTCGGGCGTCTTGGCGGGGCCCGCGTAGTACACGGGGTGGTCGCGCAGGTACTGCGGCATCTCCTCCCCCGCGTCGAGGCGCTCCTTGATCTTGGCGTGCGCGATGTCGCGGGCCACCACGAGCGGGCCGGTCAACGAGAGTCGGGTCTTGACGGGGTACTTCGACAGCTCCGCGAGGATCTCCGACATCGGCCGATTGAGGTCGATCTGCACGACCTCGCCACCCGAGATGTCCTCCGCCACACCGACGGCGGGCATGTACTTGGCCGGGTCGGTCTCGAGCTGCTCGAGGAAGACACCGTCGGCGGTGATCTTGCCGAGCGCCTGGCGGTCGGCCGAACACGACACCGCGATGGCGACCGGCAGCGACGCGCCGTGCCGCGGCAGGCGTACCACGCGCACGTCGTGGCAGAAGTACTTGCCGCCGAACTGCGCGCCGATCCCGAAGGACTGGGTCAACTCGAAGACCTGCTCCTCGAGCTCGGGGTCGCGGAAGCCGTGCGCCGACATCGAGCCCTCGGTGGGCAGGTTGTCCAGGTAGTGTGCCGACGCGTATTTGGCCGTCTTCAAGGCGAATTCGGCAGAGGTGCCGCCGATGACGATCGCGAGGTGGTACGGCGGGCAGGCGGCGGTGCCGAGCGAGCGGATCTTCTCGTCGAGGAATTTCAGGATGCGATCCGGGTTGAGGATCGCCTTGGTCTCCTGGAACAGGAAGGACTTGTTGGCCGAGCCACCGCCCTTGGCCATGAACAGGAACTTGTACTCCGGCCCCTTCGCCCCCTGCTCGGTCGCGTAGATCTCCACCTGCGCAGGCAGATTGGTCCCGGTATTGCGCTCGTCGTACATCGTCAGCGGCGCGTTCTGCGAGTACCTCAGGTTGAGCTTGGTGTACGCGTCGTACACGCCGCGAGAGACCCACTCGCCGTCCTCGACGCCCGTGAGCACACCCTCGGATTTCTTGCCCATCACGATCGCGGTGCCGGTGTCCTGGCACATCGGCAGCACGCCGCCCGCGGAGATGTTGACGTTCTTGAGCAGGTCGAGCGCCACGAACCGGTCGTTACCCGACGCCTCGGGATCGTCGATGATCTTGCGCAACTGGGCCAGGTGCGCCGGGCGCAGGTAGTGGCTGATGTCGTGCATCGCCTCGGCCGTGAGCTGCCGGATCACCTCCGGATCCACCTTCAGGAAGGTGCGGCCGTCCACCTCGAAGGTGGATACCCCCTCCTTCGTGATCAGTCGGTACGGGGTCTCGTCCGGCCCGATGGGCAGCAGATCGGAATAGTGGAATTCGGGGGCTGAGTTGGCTGTACTCACGGTCCCCGAGCATATCCCCGGGAAATGAACCCACCTGTAGGTATCCCGACGAGAGCCCGGCAAAGCGCCCGATTCGCTCGCTACCTGCCGTCGACCAGCGCGTACGACGCGGCGGCGGAGGCGGCGGCCACCGTCAGGACGGCAGGCCACGCGCCGATCTTCTTGGCCAGGGGATGCGAGGCGCCGAACCCGCCGAGGTACAGCGCCGACAACGCGGCCGTCGTCGCCGGCCCGCCCTTCGCGAGCCAGGTACGACCTGCGAACACGCCCGCGGCACCCAACACGACGCCGCCGAGCGGCCGGATGCCGGTCTCGCGTGCCACCAGGTACCCGCCGATCAGGCCCACCGCCGCCACCGGTGCCGTGGTCACCTGCTGTGCATTCCGCAATCCCATGCGACCACCGTACTGGCGCCCCGCCCACCGTTCCACGCGCGCCGAGCAGCTCGACCGGGATACTGAGCACATGGGAACGAGTTCCTGAGATGCCGCTGGCACCCGGCGAGGTATTCGCCGGATACACGGTGATCCGCACGCTGGGCGTCGGCGGGATGGACGAGGTGTACCTCGCGCGCCACCCGCGGCTGCCACGCGAGGACGCGGTCAAGATGCTAGCGGCGCACCTCGTGAGCGACCCCGACTACCGTGGCCGCTTCCTCCGCGAGGCCGACCTCGCGGCGCGGCTCAGCCACCCCGACATCGTCACCGTCCTCGACCGGGGCGAGGACGGTGACCGGCTGTGGATCGCGATGCAGTACGTTCTGGGCGACGACGCGGCGCAGCGTCTCCTACGGGCGGGTGGCGGCCTGCCGACAGCGCTGGTCAGCCGGACCGTGCCCGGCGTCGCCGCCGGTCACGACTACGCCCATGCTCGCTCCGTGTTGCACCGGGACGTCAAGCCGGCCAACATCATGCTCACCGGCGACTCCGACGGCCAGTTCCGCGCGGTGCTCACCGACCTTGGGATCGCTCGTGCCACCGACGACGACACCGGCGACGTGACCCGGGTCGGAACCGCGATGGGGTCGATCGCCTACTGGTCCCCCGAGCAGTTGCGTGCCGAGCTAGCTTCATGGGATGACCACGACGCCACCGCCACGGTGGATCACCGACACCGAGCCTGGCCACAGCGAGTGGTACATCGACCGTTTCCGCCGGATGGCCGCGGACGGAGTCGACCTGGACGGCGAGGCACGGTTGATCGACGCGATGGTGCCGCGGGGTGCGCGAATCCTCGACGCCGGCTGCGGGCCCGGCCGCGTCGCCGGGTACCTGCACACGCGCGGCCACCGGGTGACCGGCGTGGACGTCGACCCGATGCTGATCGCGGCGGCCGAGCAGGATCACCCGGGCCCGCGCTTTCTCGAGTCCGACCTCGCCGCGCTCGATCTGGGCGAGACGTTCGACGCGATCGTGTGCGCGGGCAACGTGATGGTGTTCCTCGCGCCCGGGACCGAAGTCGAGGTGCTGCGCCGCTTCCGCTCCCACCTGGCGCCCGGCGGTGTCGCTGTCGTCGGCTTCGCGACGAACCGAGAGCTGCCGCTCGCGGCGTTCGACGCCGCCGTCGAGCAGTCGGGACTGACGATCGAGCATCGATTCGCCACCTGGGATCTGCACGGGTTCCGCGCCGGCGCCGACTTCGCGGTCACGGTCTTGAGGTGACGGTCAGGACCTGCACGGGTACGGGTGGGCATCGCTCAGGCAGCGCTGCCCACCCGCTCCGACCGAGATCCTGACCACCTGCCTACGCGCCGGGCGCGAACTCCTCGAGCATCTCGGTGACCAGGGCGGCGATCGGCGACCGCTCGGACCGGGTCAGTGTGACATGGGCGAACAGCGGGTGCCCCTTGAGCTTCTCGATCACGGCCGCGACACCGTCGTGCCGCCCCACGCGCAGGTTGTCGCGCTGCGCGACATCGTGGGTGAGTACCACCCGCGAGCCCGCACCGAGCCGCGACAGCACCGTCAGCAGTACGTTCCGCTCCAGCGACTGCGCCTCGTCGACGATCACGAACGAGTCGTGCAGCGACCGCCCGCGGATGTGGGTCAGCGGTAGCACCTCGAGCATCCCGCGCGAGAGGACCTCCTCGATCACCTCGGTGGACGCTAGGCCGTCGAGGGTGTCGAACACGGCCTGCGCCCACGGCCCCATCTTCTCGTTCTCGCTGCCGGGAAGGTAGCCGAGGTCCTGCCCGCCCACGGCGTACAGCGGCCGGAACACCACCACCTTGCGCTGCGTACGCCGCTCCAGCACCGCCTCGAGCCCGGCGCACAGCGCCAGCGCCGACTTGCCGGTGCCGGCCTTGCCACCGAGCGACACGATGCCCACCGACTCGTCGAGCAGCAGGTCCAGCGCCACGCGCTGCTCGGCGCTGCGTCCGTGCAGGCCGAATGCCTCTCGATCACCGCGAACCAACTGCAGCCGCTTGTCCGGTGCCACCCGACCGAGTGCACTCGACGTGCCGCCCAGCAGCCGCACGCCGGTGTGGCAGGGCAGTTCCCGCGCGGCCTCATGGTCGATCGCGCCGTCGGCGAACAGCCGGTCGATGTCGGCGCGGGTCACCTCGAGCTCCTCCATGCCGGTCCAGCCGGAGGTCACGACGTCCTGCGCGTGGTACTCGTCCGCAGCCAGGCCGACCGCGCCCGCCTTCACCCGCAGCGGGATGTCCTTGGACACCAGCGTGACCTGCTTGCCCTCGGCACGCAGGTTGAGCGCGCACGCGAGGATGCGGGCGTCGTTGGTCTCGGTGCGGAACCCCGCGGGCAATACGGCGGGGTCGGTGTGGTTGAGCTCCACCTGCACCGTGCCACCGCTGGCGAGCGGCACGGGCTGATCGAGCCGGCCGTACTCGACGCGCAGGTCGTCCAGCATCCGAAGCGCCTCACGTGCGAACCACCCCAGCTCGTGGTGGTGGCGCTTGCCCTCCAACTCTCCGATGACGACCAGCGGAAGCACGACGTGATGCTCCGCGAAGCGCGTGAACGCCCAGGGGTCCGACAGCAGGACGGAGGTGTCGAGGACATAGGTCCGAGTAGTCACGTGGCGCTCCTAGCATGCACGGCCCCCGTGCATGCGGGTCTGCTCCGGCCGGTCGGTACCTTGTCGGTGGGCTCTCGCCGCGCTCAACGCGCCGCGGGGACCTCGACGAGGACCGGGGCCGGTCCTCTCGTGCGGACTGACGGTTCAGTCACGATCGGTACCTCCCGGAACGAGCCGCTTCCCCGTGGCCCGTCACCGCCAACGTAACCCCGAACGCCCCCGACCGCCCGTGCGCCACGCGACTGATGCGTGAACATCGCGTGACGCCGGCGTGACGGCGCCGACCCGTGCGGGGCGCCACCCCGCGGACCTGCCCGGACGCGCCGCAGGCCCCCTCCCGGGCGGGAGAGGGCCTGCGGCGCGTGTCTGTGAGTCGACTGTCAGGAGCCGATCACAGCGTCAGGTCCCACTTCGCGAGGATCCCCTCGATCACGGCGCGGTCGCCCTCGGGCGTACCGATGCCGGCAGCGTGGACGATGCGCTCGGACTCCTCGAGGCCCGCGGCGGTCTCGGCGCCGATCGGGGTGACCTTGCGGGCCTGCTCGAGGATGATCGCCTTCGCGTTCTCCTCGTTCACGTCCAGCAGAACCGGGAAGAACTCGAGCCAGGTGCGCTTCTGCAGGTCGTCGTCGAACGCGATCTTCCGCAACGTCTCGACGAGGCCGGTCGGCGTGCCGGCGGCCTTGTCCGCGTAGTCGGCGAGCCTGCTGAAATAGTCCGCCGAGAGCGCCTCGTGGAACACCAGCATCGCGATCTGGTCGACGATGCCGTAGTCGATGATCGAGGCCTCGTACTGCTTGTAGCCCCGGGTCACCGCCTCGAGCCGCCACAGCTCCAGCTTCTCGACGTCGAACGTGCGGCTGACCACCACGTGGTCACGCAGCGCGATGGCGTGCCGGTTCTCCTCGGCGGTCCAGTGGCCGACCATGCGGCCCCAGTCCGACTCGATCGGGTGGTGCTGCGCCATCAGGCGGTGCAGCGACGGCAGGTGGTCCTTGGTCAGCAGCCCCAGGACCAGGCCGTGGCCGACGACAGGGTCGACGGTGATGTCCGCCTCGGTGAAATCCTCACCGCCGAGGAAGGCATAGTTGCGCCCGTCGTCCCACGGCACCAGGTCGTGGGGCTTCCAGGCATCACCGGCGGCAAGGTACTCGTCCCGAATCTCGGGAAGCGCCTTGTCGACGGCGATGATCAACTCGTCCTCGATGGGGGTAACACTCACGAGGAGCACCATAGGCGAGTACGGCCTCGCCGTTCAAGTTACGACAACCTGTGCGCGCGGCCGTTGTCCTGCTACGAGCGCTAGCGCGACAGCAGACCCCAGTCCTCGAGCCCGTCGTACAGCGGCAGCTCGAGCGCCAGCGCCGACACCCGCGCCCGCAGCGCGGGTACGTCGGCGGAGCTTCCCGCGGCGAGCGCCGTACCGATGATGTCCGCCACCTCGGTGAACTCCTTCGCACCGAAGCCGCGGGTCGCCAGCGCGGCCGTGCCGATCCGCAGGCCCGACGTGACCATCGGCGGGCGCGGGTCGAACGGCACCGCGTTCCGGTTGACGGTGATGCCGATCTCGTGCAGCAGGTCCTCGCCCTGCTGACCGTCGAGCGCGCTGTTCCGCAGGTCCACGAGTACCAGGTGCACGTCGGTGCCGCCGGTCAGGACGGTGACTCCGGCGTCGGCGACGTCGGTCGCGGTGAGCCGCTCGGCGAGCAGCCGGGCACCGTCGATGGTGCGCTGCTGTCGCTCTTTGAACTCGTCGGTCGCCGCCACCTTGAGTGCGACCGCCTTCGCCGCGATCACGTGCATCAGCGGCCCGCCCTGCTGGCCCGGGAACACCGCCGAGTTGAGCTTCTTCGCCCACTCCTGCTTGGCCAGGATCAGGCCGGACCGCGGTCCGCCGAGGGTCTTGTGCACGGTCGACGACACGACGTCGGCGTACGGCACCGGCGACGGGTGCAGGCCCGCCGCCACGAGGCCCGCGAAGTGGGCCATGTCGACCCAGAGCTTGGCTCCCACCTCGTCCGCGATGGACCGGAACGCCGCGAAGTCGAGGTGGCGGGGGTACGCGGACCAGCCGGCGACGATCACCTCGGGCCGGGTGTCGAGGGCGATCTTGCGCACCTCGTCCATGTCGACGCGGTGATCCTCCTTCGACACCCCGTAGAAGACGTTCTCGTACAACTTTCCGGAGAAGTTGAGCCGCATGCCGTGCGTGAGATGGCCACCGTGTGCGAGGTCCAGGCCCATGAGCTTCTCGCCCGGCTGCATCAGCGCCATCAGCACCGCCGCATTGGCCTGCGCGCCGGAGTGCGGCTGCACGTTCGCGAACTCGGCTCCGAACAGCTCCTTCGCGCGGTCACGCGCGAGATCCTCGACAACGTCGACGTACTCGCAGCCGCCGTAGTAGCGGCGTCCCGGGTAGCCCTCCGCGTACTTGTTGGTCAGCACGCTCCCCTGCGCCTGCAGGACCGCCCGCGGCACGAAGTTCTCCGACGCGATCATCTCCAGCGTGTCCCGCTGACGCGACAACTCGCCGTGCATGGCGGCGGCCACCTCGGGATCGAGCTCCGCCAGGGTCGCGTTGTTCACGCTGGGTTCCGTCATGCCGCTCAGTCTATTAGGGCCTGCCGACAGGTCCCCGGTCAGGCGGCGAGCTCTCGCCGCAGGCCCGACGGTGTCAGGGGCTCGTCGAGCAGCCTGCCGAACCGGCGCAGGCGTTCGGGCCCCGGTCGCGCCACCTCCAGCCACCGCGCGAGCAGGGCGTATCCCTCCACGTAGGTGGATATGTAGGCCCGCCACAGCGACGACGAGAGGAACCGCAGCGACTGCCGCGCCGACTGCTCCGACATCAGCGCCCACCGCTGCAGGTAGGCCACCACGTCCTCGGGGTCGGCGTGCCGGTCGTGCAGCATCAGCGCGGCGTCCTGCCGAACGTGCAGCAGTCCGGCGCTCGCGCGCGCGATCCGCTCGTGCAGGTCACCGTCGAACCCGAGGCCGAGGTCGGCGTAGATCTCCTGCGCCCACCGCCCCCACCCGGCGCCGATCGCGGCGCCCAGCGCATGGTCGGCCAGGCCCTCCGCCATCAGGCACTGCGGCGTGTTCACCAGGAAGATCGTCTGCTCGGGCTGCTGGGCGCCGTGCACCAGCCGCTCCTCCTTGCGGCAGTGCTCGGTGTGATGCCCCGGGTACGCCTCGTGCGCGATCAGATGCGGCAACACCGAGAGGTACTGCGTCAGATCGCCGTTCACGGCCACCGTCGAGCGGTATCCGCCGCGGTAGTAGTTGAACCCCGACCACGGCTTGTCGCCGACGATCTCGAACTCGACGGTCTCACTCTCCGGCAGCGGGTAACGCCCGCGCACCACGTCGCGCAGCGCGCCGGCGAGCGCGTCCACCACCTCGGCGACCCGCGCGGGCGGCACCTCCGCTCGCGCCTTGGCCGCCAGGATCCGCTCCCGTAGGGGGCCCGCACCGGGAACGGCCTCGTCGAGCGCAGCGTGTGCGGCCTCGTACCCCGCGGTGTCGGCGGGGGCGATGTCCACGTCGAAGTACGCCCGCACCTCGTCCACGAAACCGATGTCGGCACCGTCGAACTTCCGGGCCGAGCACTCCAGGGCCGCCACATGGCCCAGCAGGAACTCGCGGCGATCGGCCGGTAGGGACGTGTCCGAGCGCAGATCCGCCAGCAGCGCGCGGGCGTCGGCGGCCAGGCCCGACGGTGTCGGTGCGGGCCCCTCGGCGACGACCCGACGGTGGCCCGGGTCACCGAAGTAGGCGTCCACGAAGCCCGGCTCGATGCGGTCGAAGGCCAGGCCGAGGCGCAGGTACCGGTCCGCGAGCGGCATTTCCCTCATGGCGGCAGGTTAGCCGCAGCGGCCCGCGCGCGTGCGGGACCCGGCGTCCCATGTGCCACCCCGGCGCTCCCGAAGGCGCCGCGGCACGGACCCCGGAGGTGCGCCGCCAGGTGCCATTCGCCAGACTGAGGTGCATGTCGTCGGCGACCCATCCGCGCACCTCGTGAGCGAACCGAGTCCTTACATAGAGCTCGACCGCGCGCAATGGCGGGAGCTCCGGCAGGCCACGCCCCTGTCGCTGACCGAGGACGAACTGCGGGACCTGCGCGGCCTGGGCGAGCAGATCGACCTGGCCGAGGTCGCCGAGGTGTACCTGCCGCTGTCGCGGCTCATCCACCTCCAGGTCGCCGCCCGGCAGCGACTGTACGCCGCGACCGCGACATTCCTCGGCGAACAGCGGCACGATGCGCAGGTGCCGTTCGTGATCGGTGTGGCCGGGTCGGTCGCGGTCGGGAAGTCGACGACGGCCCGCGTCCTGCAGGCCCTACTCGCGCGGTGGGAGTCGCATCCGCGGGTCGACCTGGTGACCACCGACGGCTTCCTCTATCCCAGCGCCGAACTCGAACGCCGGGGGATCATGCACCGCAAGGGTTTTCCGGAGTCCTACGACCGGCGGGCACTACTCCGCTTCGTCACCGCGGTGAAGTCCGGCGCCGAGGACGTGACCGCGCCCGTGTACTCGCACCAGCTGTACGACCGGGTGCCGGGGCAGGCCATCCACGTGCAGCGGCCCGACATCCTGATCATCGAGGGCCTCAACGTACTGCAGACCGGTCCGCGGCTGATGATCTCCGACCTGTTCGACTTCTCGCTGTACGTCGACGCGCGGATCGAGGATATCGAGCGGTGGTACGTCGACCGCTTCCTGTCGATGCGGACCACCGCCTTCGCCGACCCGCGGTCGCACTTCCACCACTACGCCGGACTCAGCGACCGGCAGGCCACCGACCGCGCGCGCGGCATCTGGGCGGGCATCAACCGGCCGAACCTCGTACAGAACATCCTGCCCACCCGGCCCCGCGCCACGCTCGTGCTGCGCAAGGACGCCGACCACTCCATCAACCGGGTCCGCCTGCGCAAACTGTGACGCGATCGACCACGGGACCCGGACGCCCACAGTGTATTCGGTTTTCCAGCGGTTCCGCGCGCGTGGATTCGTCTCAAATCGGCCGGTAGCCCACTCGACGAATGGAACGTGTCGGACGGCCCGAATACAGTAGGCCTCCGGCACCATCTCGATGCCCCGGCATCGGCCCGGGCGGGACGTGCCACACCGCACGCGAACAGGGGGTCGATCCGGGGTATGCCGCGCCCAACGCACAACGAGGCCTCGTACCTGCCGGGGCTGGACGGACTCCGCGCCATCGCCGTGATCTTCGTCATCGGATACCACCTGGGAGCACCCGGATTCGGAGGCGGACTGCTCGGGGTCGGGGTCTTCTTCACCCTGAGCGGCTTCTTGATCACGTCGCTGCTGATCCGCTCGCGCGAGCGCACCGGCGGCCTCGAGCTCGGCACCTTCTGGCTGCGCCGGGCCCGTCGCCTACTGCCGGCCCTCGTGCTGGTGCTGGCCGCGACGCTCGCGACCGCCGCCATCGCCACCCCCACGCAGCTGGGGCGCGACGCCCGGCAGTCCCTGAGCGCGCTGCTCTACGTCAACAACTGGTACACGATCAGCGGCACCGTGTCGTATTTCGATCGATTCAGCGGCCCCGCTCCGCTCAGCCACCTCTGGTCGCTGTCGATCGAGGAGCAGTTCTACCTCGTGTGGCCGCTGCTGCTCGCCGGTCTGTACCGCCTGTCGCGCCGCCGCTGGGCGGTCACGCTGGCCGTCCTCGCCATGTCGGCGGCCAGCTTCTACCTCCTACGCGCCCTGGCGCATCCCGGCTTCGACACCACCCGCGCGTACGAGGGCACCGACACCCGCGCGGGCGGCCTGCTGCTGGGTGCGGCCCTCGCGTTCTGGTGGCCCGCGCGCAAGCACACCGTGGGCGAGCGCGCACGCACGTGGATCGATGTGCTCGGCCTCGCCGGGGTGGCCCTGATGATCCACCTGGTGGTCGACACCTTCGACGGTGCGATGTCCCTGTACCGCAGCGGGATCCTGCTGTGCACGATCGCCACCCTGGGGGTGCTGATCGCCGCGGTCACCCCGCAGACCCTCGTCGCCTCGCTGCTGTCGCTGCCGCCACTGCGATGGATCGGGGAGCGCTCGTATGGCATCTATCTGTGGCATATGCCGGTGATCGCCTTCCTACCCGTCGCCGTGCGGACCGGCTCACACCTGTTCAGCGCCCTGGTCGTGATCGCCGCGACGCTACTGCTCGCGACACTCTCCTGGACCTTCGTCGAGGATCCCGTCCGGCGGTACGGTTTCCGTGCCGCGCTCACCGCCCTACGCCCAGCGGAGGACACCGTGCTCTACCGAACCACTGCCTACCTCATCGCACGGCTCGAGGGAGCCGCTGCGGCGCTGACCCGGCTGCAACAGCATCGCCTCGCGACCGCGCTGGGTACGACGGTGCCGGCCGGGTCGACGGTGCCCACCGCGGTCTCGGAGCACTTCGACGCCACAGAGCAGCCGCCGGCGGCGCCCGGCCTCGACGCAACGGACTGCCCGAAGTCGGACGGCGCCGAGCCCGACAGGGAAAATGACCCAGACGTGGCCCCGGACCTGCGCGCGCTCCCGACTGCGCCGGTTCCGCCCAGCGAGAGCGACACCGTCCGGTTCCGGTCGGTGCCGGCCGAGCCTGCGGCACCGACCGAGGACCTGCCAGGGGTGTCCCCCACTCCCTCGTACCGGCCGGTCCCCATCTGCCGAACCCTGGCGGTGCCCCCGGACACCACCGCCGAACAGCCGGCCGACCCGCATCGATCGGAGCAGCCCGAGTCAGCGCCACCTGAGTCTGAGGAGGACGAGGCAGGACCGGCGGCCCCCGCCGAGTCCCTCGAAGATGCCGTCGAGGACGCCTCCGAGGAGGATGCGAGTCCCGCGGACGATCCGGTCGCAGGAGTGGTCGGCAGCGACGCGGAGGAGCCCGCCGGCGACGGCGACCAATCCGGAGCCGAACTGCCGGGGCACCAGGCACCGTCGGACCGGCGCGTACGCCCCCGACGCCCGCGCCTGCGAGCCGCGGTGACGACCGCATCCGTGATCGCGGTCGCGGTCGTGGTGATGGTCGGCGCGTCCGCGGTGTCGCCGACCGCAGCCGTCGTGCGCGCCCTCGCCGACGCACCAGCGGCGCAGCCGACGAACGACATCACCGACCCCGGCACACCGCAGGCGACACCCGTCGGTCCCACCCTGCAGCCTGCCGCGCGGCGCACCCGGTGCAGCACGGTGGTGCACATCGGCGACTCGACGTCGATCGGGATGAACAGCGCGGATACGCTGCCCGACCCTGCTACCCGGCTCGTGGGCAGGTACGAGCAGTACGGCGCCAGCAACGTGATCACCGACATCTCCGGCGGCCGGTCGAGCCTGGAGGAGGTCGACGGGCAACCCAACGCCACCAAGGCGATCAAGGCGATCATGGCGCGCGGCGTGCGCGGCTGCTGGGTGATCGCGATGGGGCTGAACGACGCCGCGAACGTCGAGGTCGGCGGCGAAGGCCCCGTGGACATGCGGATCGATCGGCTCCTCCAGCCCATCGGAAACCAGCCCGTGCTGTGGCCGACGGTGATCACCAACCAGCTCAACAGCAACCCCGCCTACGCCGAGCCCGTGATGCAGAACTTCAACCGCGCCCTGCTCCGTGCCTGCAAGCGGTATCCGAACCTGCGGATCTACGACTGGGCGGGCGAGGTCGACCAGAGTTGGTTCCTGGACGGTATCCACTACACCGCCACCGGCGACGCCGAGCGTGCCCGACGGTTCGCCGTGGCGCTCGCGACCGAGTTCCCCAAGACCGACTTCCCGCCTGCCGGTTGCGTGCTGACGTCCACCTCCGCGGTAGTCGGCGCGCCTGGATCTTCGTCGACGACGCCTACGGCACCCTCGCCGGTCCTCCCCGCAGCAGCCTCCTCGACTGCAGCGAGCCGCGTCTCGTCGGCGCCGCCGACCACCTCAGCCGGCAGCTGACGGATCAGCGGGCACCACGCGCCGAACCGACACCCACCGAACCACACCGGCCGCGACACTCCGTTCGTACCTCACTACGCGCCGAACCGACACCCACCGAACCACGCCGGCCGCGACACTCCGTTCGTACCTCACTACGCGCCGAACCGGCGGTGCCGGTTGCCGTAGTCCCGTAACGCCCGCAGGAAGTCGACCCGACGGAACTCGGGCCAATACGCCTCCGTGAACCAGATCTCGCTGTACGCGCTCTGCCACAGCAGGAATCCCGACAGCCGCTGCTCCCCCGACGTGCGGATCACCAGGTCCGGGTCCGGCTGCCCACGGGTGTACAGGTGCTGATCGATGCCCTCCACGGTGATCGCATCGACCAACTCATCGGCTGAGGCGCCGGCCGCCAGCCGGTCCGCGAGCAGGGACCGCACGGCGTCGACGATCTCCTTGCGGCCGCCGTACCCCACGGCCACGTTGACGTGGGTACCGGTGCGGCCCACCGTGTTCTCCGCGGCGTGGGTCAGCCGACGGGCGGCATCGGGCGGCAACAGCTCCATCGCGCCGACGATCTTCACCGACCAGTTCTTGTCCGGCCCCGAGAGTTCCTCCACGACGTCCGTGATGATCTCGAGCAGCGCCGCCAACTCGTCTGGGTCGCGACGCAGGTTCTCGGTCGACAACAGATAGATGGTCGCGAGCTCTATCCCGGCCTCGTCGCACCAGCCCAGCATCTCGGCGATCTTCTTGGCGCCCATGCGGTAGCCGTGGCTCACGTCGTCGAAACCCGCAGCGCGGGCCCAACGCCGGTTACCGTCGCACAGCACCGCGACATGCCGTGGCGTATGCGCGCCGGCCAGCCGCGCACGCGCGATCTCGCTGCGCAGCCGCCGCTCGTACAGGTGATACACGGGTTCGGATAGACGAGAAGTGGGGACGCCGGGGAGGTCGGGAATCTTCGGGGCGTTCACCACGACGGCAACCTTACCGCCGCTCCATGTGAACCTGGTGTGGATCACGTCGGGGACCGTCCGGCAGGCGCAGCCCCACCTCCCGACCGGCCCTGATCGATCGAATCGGAACCGGCGAGGGTGCCGGCGCGTCCAATGGTTATGGGGACATTCACGCAGGAGCGAACGGTGGCTCGGCACCTTGCCGACCACGACGGCATCATCACCCGTCGCGAGGCTTTGGCGCTGGGGTTGAGCACGTCGGCAGTGGACCGACGGGTACGCGCGAAACTGTGGCATCAGCTCGGGTCGGGGATGTACCTCGCGACGACACACCCCCTCACCGAAGCAGCGCGGCTGCGGGCGGCCACCAAGATCGCGGGCGGCGCAGCCGACTCACTGAGCGCGGCCTGGTGGCACGGCTTGGCGGACGACCTTCCCGACGTGGTGACGGTGACCGTCCCACCTGGCCGGAAGCCGAGGACGCGCGGGGCGATCCGCTTCGAGGTGACTCGGCGGCGCTTGCCGGCCGAGGACGTCGACCTGCTCCGCGGCGTTGCGGTGACACGGGCACCGTTCTCCATCCTCGAGGCGGCTACGGCTGCGGGCGGACCCCTTATGGACCGCGCCCTGCAGACGGGCGCGGTGACCCTGACCACGTTGGAGAAGGCGCTCGCGCGGAATGCCGGCCGTCCGGGGCTCGCGGAGGCTCGACGATTGGTAGCCGTCGCAGCGGGCGACGCGGAGTCCGAGGCAGAGCGGCATTTCGCGCGGCTCCTCCGCCTGCATCGGATCGGCGGCTGGGTCCAGCAGATGCCGTTCGGGATCCACCGGCTCGACTTCGCGTTCCCCGTGCAGTTGCTCGCGGTCGAGATCGATGGTTGGGCTTTCCACCGCACCCCGGACCGGGCCGCAGCGGACGCGCAGAAGCAGAACCGCCTCACCATCGCGGGGTGGCGGCCGTTGCGGTTCACCTGGCACCAGCTCGACAGCGCGCCCGAGGACGTGATCGACCAGGTCGTGGCAGCCCTGTCCGTGTGACCACCGGGTCCACTGCACGAGGCGGCCCGTGCTCGCACGCGCGCTCTCCGGGCGGTGATC
The DNA here is from genome assembly GCF_039541155.1 of Tsukamurella soli. NCBI lineage: Bacteria > Bacillati > Actinomycetota > Actinomycetes > Mycobacteriales > Tsukamurellaceae > Tsukamurella > Tsukamurella soli. Next base: position 7,850 of record NZ_BAABFR010000065.1, on the reverse strand, counting down.
GGCCCACACCCCGATCCATGTCCGAAAAGCGTCGCGGGGCGACGCTTTTCGGACACGATCACCGGTCATCCCGGCCCACACGCGCGAGCCCATGTGGAATCGCGACCTCCGTCGTCGCAGGTCGCTATCGGTCGATCACTCCCGTGCCGCTGTCGAGACCCTGACCGGCGCGTCCCAGTCGATGCGATAGCGCAGCTCCGACCCGAGCTGCTTCTCCAGATCCATGCGGCGGAACATCAGCGGCATCACTGTCCGCATCACCCGGCGAAGCAGCGGCCCCGGCGTCTTCCTGTGGTTCAGCCGGGCACCGCGCCGGGTTATCGTCTCCACCCGCTCACGACGCAGCCCCTCGTACGCCGCGAACGCCGACTCCGGGTCGGGCAGGTCACGGAGACAGCGCGCGAGCTCGAGCGCGCTCTCGACCGCCAACGACGCCCCCTGTCCGGTGCTGTTCGACGGTGCGTGCACCGCGTCGCCGACCAGCACCATCCGTCCGCGATACCAGTGCGGCACGGGCGGCATGATGTGGATCGCGCCCAGCGGGATCAATGAATCGGCGGTCGTGGCCTGGGCGAGCACCTCCCCGGGCTCATCGCCGGCGTACGTCTCGCGCAGCGTCCGCAACCACTGCTCGGCCGGCACGGCTCGCGCCTCGGTGAGCGACATCGGCGCCCTGGCCGGCAGGTTCACCCCCCACGCTGTGCGCCCGTCCGGGAGGACCCAATACAGGTAGTACGCGCGAGAACCGAAGGCGAAGTGCATGAGCCCGGGTTCGGCGTCGAGGCGGACGTCCACCGCCGCGCCGAAGCCGAGCAGGCCCGTGTAGCCGGCGCCCGGCGCGTTCGGGTCGATCAGCGTGCGCACTGTCGAGTGCACCCCGTCTGCGCCGATCAGGACGTCGGCCGTGGCAGTGGTGCCGTCGGCGAAGACGGCGGTGATCCCGTCGGGTTCCTCGCCGGCAGACACGAGCCGTCGGCCGTACTCGAACACGACGCCCGCGTCGACCGCACGCTCGCGCAGCACGCGGTAGAGATCGCCGCGGTCGACCATCTGCTGGGGTTCCAGATCCGAGAGTCCGGGCAGGTCGATCACGGCGTGCCCGATGGACACGGCCGTCCTGATGATCGGGATCGCGATCGCGCGGACGGCGTCGCCGGCGCCGATGACGTCCAGCGCGGCCATGCCGTTCGGGGCGATGGCCAGGGTGCTGCCGATTCCGTCGGACGGGCCGGGGTACGCCTCGCAGACGGTGACGGCGATCCCCGCCCTCCTGAGCGCGATGGCGGTGGTGGGGCCGGCGATACCGCCCCCGACGACCAGTGCAGTGGTGATGGACACGATGTCTCCTCGGGTGTAGTGGTGCGTGTCTGTTCCACCCGTGAGGACGCCCGGTTATCGTTGGTTGCCACCTCGTGGCCGGGCTCGTCGCTACGGGTCTGGGTTCGGGTAGCCCCGGTCGCGGTGTTGCCGCACCGCGCCGGGGCAGGCTTGTCAGTCAATCGGTCGGTTCCGGCAGCGCCCCTTTCTCCGCGAGCTCGGCGATCTCTACCGGCAGTTCACCGGTCTCGTGCCAGGTCCGCCACATGTCGAGCCCCGGGAACGTGCCACCGGTCAGTTCTGCGATCAGGCCACGGATCCAGTCCGCCTCGGCATCGAGCATCGCGGCCGCGTACTCCGTCTCGATCAGGAACAGCCGCGGTACCTCGGGATGAGCCGCCATGGACTCGCGCTGCGCCGCGACGGCCTGTTCCAGCTGGCCGAGCCTGGTCTGTAGCAGCAACGTCACCTCCTGCGGACCGAGGAGCATCCAGACCGAGAGCCCCGCCTCGAAGCGGGGGTGTTCGGGCGTGAACGTGGCCAGCAGCTCCCGGGTCCAATCGAGCAGCTCCGTACGTCCGGCGTCGGTGATGGCGTAGATCGTGCGCTCAGGGCGGGCGCCGCGCCGGTCGGTACCGACTGCTGCCACGAAGCCGTGCTTCTCCATGTTCTGCACCACGGTGTAGAAGGAACCCCACTTGATGTCGAGCTGCTGATCCTTCCCACGCTCCTTGAGGATCGACGCCATCTCGTAGCGGTGCATAGGCCGGACCCACAGTGTCGACAGCACCGCGAGCGCCAGCAGGTTGTCCACCTTGCGCTTCGTAGTGGCCATGGAATCCCCTCTTCCGAATACTCGTAGACGAATATACGTATCCGAGCAACGGTGGGCAAGAGGTCCACCGTAACAGCGAAGTGCCCGGGAGTTCCGATCTGGAACTCCCGGGCACGCTCGTGCAAAGCACCCGCCCCGGTGGGCCGGTCAGGTTCAGCTGTGTGCGTCGTAGATCGCCTTCGCGAGCTCGACCTTCAGGGTATTGAACTCGGGCGTGGCCAGGACCGAGGGATCACGCACACCGTCGGGGGTGTCGCCCGGGAGCTCGATCCGTCGGTCCACGATGACCCGACCCGGCCGGGCGCTCATCACGAGCACCCGGGTGGACAGGAAGGTCGCCTCCTCGACCGAGTGGGTGATGAACACGATCGTCTTCCCCGCCCGCCGCCAGATCTTGAGCAGGTCGACCTGTAGCCGCTCGCGGGTCAGCGCGTCCAGGGCGCCGTAGGGCTCGTCCATCAGGATGATCGCCGGGTCGTTGACCAGCACCCGCGCGATCTGCGCCCGCTGCTGCATACCGCCGGACAACTCGTACGGGCGCTTGTCGCCGAAGTCGCCCAAGCCCACCAGATCGAGCATCTCCACGGTGCGGCTGCGGCGCTCCGCCTTGGCGACCCCGCGCACCTTCGGCCCGAACTCGACGTTGCCCCGCACGGTCAGCCACGGATACAGCGTGGGTGCCTGAAACACCACGCCGCGGTCGGCCGCGGGTCCGCGGACCTGCGTACCGCCGACGACGACGGTGCCATCGGTCGGCTCGAGGAAGCCGGCGAGCAGTTGCAGGAGCGTCGTCTTGCCGCAGCCGGAAGGGCCCACGATGCTCACGAACTCCCCGGGCTCGATCGTCAGATCGGTCGCCTGAAGCGCGATCGTCGGCCCCGACGCGGTCTCATAGGTCTTGCTCGCCCCGGTCAGGACGACGCGTTCGGCCTCGCTCATTACTTGCCCACCTCCTTGGCCGCGTCGGCATAGACCGCGGATGCGTACGTCTGCGGTGAACCGACCCCGTTGACCTGCCCCTGCTGCAGCAGGAACTGCGCGGTGTTGCGCAGATCCGCCCCGAGCTGCCCACCGAGGTGGTCCGGCTCGGCCTGAGTCGCGGCGTCGAAGTACCGGTAGCCCTTGATCTGCTGCTCGATCTGGGCCACCGGCACGCCGAGCTGCCCCGCGATCCGGACGGATGCCTCGTGCGGGTCGGTGGTCAGCAGCTTGACCGCCCAGTCCTGCGCCGCGGTCCAGATCCGCAGGAACTTCGGGTTGTTCTTGACGAAGTCGGACCGCGCGCCCTCGAGGTCGTAGGTCGGGGATCCCTCCGCCGCGACCTGGGAGCTGTCCGTCAGCACGTGCGCACCGGAGGACAGCAGCTGGCCGAGCGTCGGCTGCCAGATGTAGGCGGCATCGATCTGGCCGCCCACCCAGGCGCCGCGGATCGCGTCCGGCGTCAGATTGATCACGTCGGCGTCGCCGCCGATCCCGGCCTTGTCCAGCGCCGTGAGCAAGCTGTAGTGCGAGGTCGACGCGAAGGGCACGCCGATCTTCTTGCCCTTGAGGTCGGCCACCGTCTTGATCGACGGATCGCGGGCGACCAACGACTCGGCCGGGCCGATCAGGTCCTGGATCCACACGATCTTCATGTCGATGTTGAGCGGCGCCGACAGCGCCTTGGCGGCCGGGGCGCTGCCCAGCAGGCCGATGTCCAGGGAGTTCGCACCGAACGCCTGGATCACATCGCCACCCGACGTGAACTGGCTCCACACCAGCTTCGCGTTGGGCAGGCAGGTCTCGAGCAGACCCGCATCCTTGACGATGACGTCCCCGTCGGGGATCTGCTGCCAGCCGATCCGGACGGTGCCGGTCACACTCGGGTCGGGCGCCACGGGGCACGGAACCGCAGGTCCGATGGCTCGCGACTGCTCCGGCCGGCCGGACTTGACGATGCAGCCGGACAGGCCGCCCGCCAGCGCGGTCGCCACGCCGACGACGGCGACGCCGCGCGTGAGCCTTCCCCATGCGGTCTTCGTGATCATGCCTTCCCCTTCCACGGCACGGCCAGCACGCCGATCCACTTGATGACCCCGTCCAGCACCAGCGCCGTGATACCGATGACCACGATGCAGGCGATGGTGAGCGCGGTGTCGAGCTGTTGACCGGCGAGGTACGCCAGGCCACCGATACCCGGGATGCCGTTGTTCAGCTCAGCGGCGACCACGGTGGTCCACGCGAAGCCGACGGCGATCCGGATACCGTTGATGACCTCCGGCAGTGTCGCCGGGAAGACCACCTTGGTCACCGTCTGCAGCCGGCTCGCACCGAGGGCGCGGGCGGCGTTGATCTGGTCCTGTTTGACCGCCTGCACCCCGTTGACCGTGGAGATCGCGATCGCGGGGAACGCCGCCAGGAACAGCAGCCAGATCTTCGAGGTGTCACCGATGCCGAACCACACGATCAGCAGGCCGATGTAGCCGAGCGGCGGCAGCGAACGAAGGAAGTTCATGTACGGCTCGACGACGGTGTTGATCACCTTCGAGGTGCCCATCAGGAAGCCGACGATCGGCCCCAGGATGATCGCCGCGCCCACGCCCGCGAAGATGCGCTGCAGGCTCGCCACCAGGTGCTCCCACAGGAAGTAGTTCTGCTCGCCGAGCACCTCGCGCGGAACGCCGGGCGCGATCTGGTGCCACGTGCTCGCCTGCACCGCGGCCTGCCACACCGCCGACGGTGTCGGCAGGAACCGCGGGTCCACCCAGCGCAGACCGCTGATCAGCCACCACACGGCGACGAAGGCGACCAGCGCGGTGAGCCGCACCAGCCACGCGCGCACCACCAGCGGTAGCGGCTCGATCACCGCATTCTTGACCCGCAACAGCGGGGGTTCTCCTGCCATCAGGTCGCCCTTCTCTTCACCTGGCCCGGACCCACCTGGTCACGCGGCATGATCAGAATCGAATCGATGTTGACGTGCGGCGGCCGGGTGACCACCCACGTCACGGCGTCCGCGATGTCGTCTGCGGACAACGAGTCGACTCCCTCGTAGACCTTCGCCGCGGCGTCCTCGTCGCCGCGGTACCGCACCACCGAGAACTCCGTCTCGACCATGCCCGGATCGATCTCGGCGACGCGGATCGGTTCGCCGTGCAACTCCAGGCGCAGCACGCGCGTGACGGCGCGGACGGCGTGCTTCGCGGCGTTGTAGCCGGCGCCGCCCACGTACGGCACCGTGGCGGCGACCGAGCCGATCGTCACCACGGTGGCCGACGGTGACTCGCGCAGGCGCGGCAGCAGCCGCTGCGTGACGCGCAGGACGCCGAGCACGTTGGTGTCGTACATCCGCTGCCAATCGGCCTCGTCGGACTCGGCGATCGACTCGCTGCCGATCGCGCCGCCGGCGTTGTTGACCAGGATGTCGGCGCGGTCGATCGCGGCGACGAACGCGTCCACCGACGCCACGTCGGTGACATCGAGCGGCAGCGCCGCCACGATGCGCTCGGGGTACTCCGCCTCGAGCGCCGCCTTGAGCGCCTCGAGCCGATCCGTCCGGCGGGCGCCGAGCACGACGTCGTATCCGGCGCGCACCAGGTGGCGGGCCGTGGCCTCGCCGATCCCACTGCTGGCGCCGGTGATGACGGCGATCTCACTCACGGTTGTCTCCTCTAGGGTCGTCCGACATGGTGTCGGACCGACGCTAGTCGGGACAGCCCTCGAATCACCTCGAGTTGATTACCGCGAACAATGAATTCATAGTGCGCGGGCCGATCCGACGTCCACCCGATGATGCTCGAGGTCGTGCAGCGCGTACACCCCGAGGGTGTGCACGGTGAACCGCGACCCGTCGCTGCGCCGCCCGGGCCGCCGCCAGGCAGCGCCCGGAACACCCCGGTACGAGGCCACGAGAAGATCTGCGGCACAGTCGAGTTCGATAGACACCGCCTCGAGCGATTGCCGATCGTAGCGGGAATCGACCGCGGTGGCGTCCTGGCCCCGGTTCGGGAACGGCGGATCGTCCTGTGCCGGCATCAGTTCCAGTCGGGTGCGCATGATGTCGTGCACGTCTCGCACGTGACATCCGTATTCGGGTACGGACCACGTCGCAGAGTCCGGGCGCACTCGCGCATCGGCCGTGTCGAGCCGTGCCGCCCAGCCGACGGCGGATGCCTCGATCCGGTCCGCGATATCGGCCCGGCGGATGGCTGCCGGGTCGAAACCGCAATCGGGACACGGGAGTTCGAGCACCCAGGTGCAGCCGTTATCATCCGGCACGATCACCGCACCGGTGCGCCCTCAGCCCTCGCGGACAGCCACGGCGAGGGTGTGCAGTACGGCCGCGGTGGTGGCGAAGTCCATGCACTTGTCGGTCACCGACTGCCCGTACACGAGCGGGCCGGGACCGGGCTCCTGGGCGCCGGCCTCGAGGAACGACTCCAGCATGATGCCCGAGATCCCCTGCCGCACCGCCTCGTCCGTGTCGCGCGAGGCGATCATCGCGGCGATCTCGCGGGCCACCTCGGCCTGCTGCTCGTGGTTCTTGCCCGAGTTGGCGTGGCTCGCATCGATCATCAGCCGCGGCGTCAGCCCGGCGCGGCCCAGCGCGGTGACGGCCTCGCGAACCGACCCGGCGTCCCAGTTCGGCCCGCCGCGGCCGCCGCGCAGGATGATGTGGCAGTTGTCGTTGCCCACGGTCTCGACGACCGCGGCGCCACCGTGGTCGTCGGTACCGAAGAAGACGTGCCGGGCGTCGGCCGCACGCACCCCGTCGATCGCGACCTGGACGTTGCCGTCGGTGGCGTTCTTGAACCCGATCGGCATGGACAGCCCCGACGCGAGCTGGCGGTGCACCTGCGACTCGGTGGTGCGGGCGCCGATCGCGCCCCAGGCGACGGTGTCGGCGATGTACTGCGGGCTGGTGGGTTCGAGGAACTCGCAGCCGACGGGCAGCCCGATCTCCAGCACGTCGAGCAGCAGCCGCCGGGCGGTGCGCAGCCCGCGCGGGACGTCGTAGGTCTCGTCCATGCCGGGGTCGTTGATCAGCCCCTTCCAGCCCACGGTGGTGCGCGGCTTCTCGAAGTACACGCGCATCACGACCAGCAGCTTGTCTGCGAGCTGGTCGGCGATCGGCTTCAGGCGGCGCGCGTAGTCGAGAGCCGCCTCCGGGTCGTGGACGGAGCACGGGCCCACCACGACGAGCAGGCGGTCGTCGCGACCCGCGAGGACGTCGGCGATCGCATCGCGATCGGCGGCGACACGGGCGGCCAGCCGGTCCGGGAGTGGAAGTTCGGCCTGCAACTGCGCGGGCGAGGGGATTGCGTGGAATGCCGTGACCCGCCGATTGGAGGTACTGGCGGGGGTGTCCAGCTCGATGGTCATGGTGCCTTCCTAGGTGGCGGGCACTCGGGTGATCCACGGTGCCCTCGAGAACGAGAAAAGGCAGCGATCGCTCGCTGCCTGGCTCCGGGATGGTGTGTCGTCTACGCGCGCAGGGCTGCTCGATCGACGGCCCCTCCCGGAGCCTCGATAAAGCGCCAATACGTCCCGATCACGCCTCGACGGTAGCACATCAGCCCCGCAGCTCCGCCGCCAGCGCATCCCGGTCGGTGACCGGCAGGGCGCAGACGGTGCCGCGGCACACGTACGCGGCAGCGCGGCCACCGACGGGGCCGCGGCCGGCGAGCAGCGGGTGCGAGTCCCGCGCGCCGGTGATGAC
>NZ_BAABFR010000064.1:0-30336 GCF_039541155.1 Tsukamurella soli | reverse complement strand
CGAGCGGTTCGGCTTCGTCGGCGTCGCCGCCGCGCTGGTCGCCTCCGTCGCCCTGCTGGGGCGCACGCGCGCCGCCGACCCGCGGGCCGATGTGGCCGGCTTCCTGTTCGCCCTGGCCGACCGCCTCGACGCCGAGGCTCTGCGCGGGCATCCGGACCGCGAGCTCGACGGCAACCCGGCGAAACGGCTCGCCACGCGCATGATCGGCCGCCGGATCGTGTTCACCGCCGACACCGTCCCCGGCCTCGCGATCGCCGAGCACGCCGCGACGCAGGCCCTCGCGCTGGGCGGGCAGGTGGCGGCCGTCGTCGGCCTGACCGAGCTGCAGCTGGCGATCCCCGAGCTGGTCGCGGCCCCGGTGCACGGTGCGGTCGCGGCCGAACCCGTCGACCCGCTGTTCCACGACCCCTTCATCGACGCGCCCCCGGCGCAGATCCCCGTCCGCGTGCTCGCCGTGACGGACGTGTCCCGGCAGTTCGACACGGCGACGCGGCTGCGCGCGGTGGGTGATGTGGAGCTGCTGGTGATCGACGAGGCGGGCGAGGGGGCGCCGGGACCGGGCGAGTCCGCCGCAGCCGAGAACCGTACTGTTGGTGTCGATCCGATCGGCGACGGCGGGCGCGCCGCAGGCGTGCGAGCCGAGGCAGCCGAGCTGTTGGGCTTGGTCGTGCGGTGCGATCTGGCCATGGTCTACCGGCGGCTGTCGGGGGAGGCGTGATGCGAGAGATCGAGGGAGTGATCCGGCCCTACGCGTGGGGCTCGCGGACCGCGTTGGCGGCGATGCAGCACCGGCCCGTCCCGTCCCCGCATCCCGAGGCCGAGCTGTGGTTCGGCGCCCACCCCGCGGACCCCGCGCGCCTGCCCGGCAGTGGCACGGATCTGTTGACCGCCATCGCCGCCGACCCCGACGGTGAGCTGGGCCCGCAGTGCGTCGACGAGTTCGGCCCCGCGCTGCCCTACCTGGTCAAGGTGCTCGCCGCCGAGGAGCCGCTGTCACTGCAGGCGCACCCGTCGCGGGAGCAGGCCGCCGAGGGATTCGCCCGCGAGAACGCCGCGGGCATCGATGTGTCCGCGTCCGATCGCAACTACCGCGACCCCAACCACAAGCCCGAGGTGGTGGTGGCGCTCAGCCGGTTCGAGGCGCTGGCCGGCTTCCGGGACCCCAAGGCCACCGTCGAGCTCCTGCGCGCGCTGCAGGTCCCCCAACTCGACACCTACCTGGGGCTGCTCTCCGGGCAGCCCGACTCGATGGGGCTGCGCGCCCTGTTCACCACGTGGATCACCCTGCCGCAGCCCGCGCTCGCGGCGCTGATCCCGGCGGTCCTCGCGGGCTGCCGGCGTTACCTCGACGGCCCGGACGATACCTATCGCGGCGAGGTGGAGCTCGCGCTCGGCCTGGGGGAGCGGTACGCGGGCGACGCGGGAGTGCTCGCGGTGCTGCTGCTCAACCGCCTCGTGCTCGAGCCGGGGGAGGCCCTGTACATGTCCGCCGGCAACCTGCACGCGTACGTGAGCGGTGTGGGTGTGGAGGTGATGGCCAACTCCGACAACGTGCTGCGTGGCGGCCTCACGCCCAAGCACGTCGACGTGCCCGAGCTGTTGCGCGTCGTCGACTTCGAGCCGCGGAGGCCCGAAGGGCTGCAGCCCCAGGTGCGCACCGTGGGCAACGAGCTGGTGTACCTGACGCCGGCGCCCGAGTTCCGGCTGTCCCGGGTGATCCTGGACGGAACCGCGCTGCTGCGGTCCAACGTGATCGAGCTGGATTCCCGTGGGCCGCAGCTGCTGGTGGTGACGTCGGGGGCGGTGACGGTGCGCGACCACTGCGGCACCGTCGTCGTCGAGGCCGGCCGCGGCGTGTGGATGTCCGCCTCCGATCCCGGCGTGGTGGTGACGGCCCACTCGCAGCGTGCCGAGTTCTTCCGGACGCTGGTCGCCAGCCACTGACTTCGGGCGCGTGGGCGATGGATCACGCCCGAAACGTCGGGATCGGCTAGGTTCTACCCGTGAGCGCTGAGGGGTCCAAGAAGGCCATCGTTGCCGCGATGTCGGCCAACGCGGGGATCGCGGTCCTCAAATTCATCGGCTTCCTGGTGACCGGGTCGTCGTCGATGATCGCCGAGGCCGTGCACTCGCTGGCGGACACCGCCAACCAGGGGCTGCTGCTGGTCGGGCAGGCGCAGGCCCGGCGCAACGCCGACGGCCTGCACCCGTTCGGCTACGGCAGGTCACGGTACTTCTATTCGTTCGTGGTCGCGCTGGTGATCTTCACGCTCGGCTCGCTGTTCGCGATCTACGAGGGCATCCACAAGATCATGCACCCGGAGCGCATGGAGGCGCCGATCGTCGCCGTGCTGATCCTGGCCGGCGCGTTGTGCCTCGAGGGCTACTCGTTCGCTACAGCCATCAAGGAGTCACGGTCGCTGAAGGGTGATGCGTCCTGGTGGGGATTCATCCGACGCTCGCGGAACCCGGAGCTGCCGGTGGTGCTGTTGGAGGACTCGGGCGCACTGATCGGCCTGGTCCTGGCGCTGCTGGGGGTGGGCCTCACGTGGGGCCTCGACATGCCCGTGTTCGACGGTGTCGGCACGCTCGCGATCGGCATGCTGCTGGGCGTGATCGCGGCGGTGCTCATCGTGGAGATGCAGTCGCTGCTGATCGGCGAGGGCGCCACCGACGAGGAGACCGCCGCGATCCACGCCGCGCTCGAGTCCGCGCCGATGGTTCAGCGAGTGATCCACTGCAAGACGCAGTATCTGGGGCCGGACGAACTGCTGGTGGCGGCGAAGGTCGCGATCCCCGAGGCTTCGTCGGCTCGGGAGATCGCAGAGGGCATAGACGCAGCCGAGATCGCCCTGCGCGCGGCCGTGCCGGCTGCGCGGGTGGTGTACCTGGAACCCGATCTGGACCGGGCGGCTACGTGAGGGAGGGGCGGGGCGCGGAGTCGGGTCCGGCTCGGGGTGGATCAGTAGCCGGGCAGGTTCTCGTAGAACGAGTCGGGGATGTCGAACGCCTTCATCGATGCCACGGCCTGTGGGGTGGGGAGCGCGGCGGTCAGGACGGCGATCGGCTTGCCGTCGCGCGTGATCAACACGTCGTCTCCGGTCTCGACGATCTTCAGCAGCTCGGCGACCGTCTGATCCGTGGTGTGCTTGTATGTCTTGGTCATATCGCCGACGGTAAGGGTTACCCGCGGGTACGCCAACCGAAGGCGAAATGTTACCGGCGGGTCGGCTTTTGTGGGCGTTCCACCTGCGGCGATGTGGGCACCGGCGAGCCCTGCCGGAGTGCGACACGGCGTTCCACGGAGCGCGCACAGGAGATTCTCAGGTCGCTGGTGGGGGCGCTCGAGGAGGCTCGGGCATCATGCCTTCCGACAGTGATGAAACGCCCGGCGTGTGCCGGACGAATGACGAGGAGACGAACGATGGCCAAGGTCTACAAGCCCAAGCCCAAGCCCGTACCGGCGCCGAAGAAGCGGACCAAGCGGTGGGACGCGAAGAACCGCCGCTGGGTTTTCCAGTGATCGTCGAGTCCGCATAATCGGACAGGAGATCTCCGGGGCGGGGCCGACCGAAGGGTCGGCCCCGCCTTTGTGTCGGGCCGTGTCGGGTCGACGGTCGGCATGCCCGGCGGGTGACCATGGTGAAGAACAGACGAGAGGGAGTTCGTGGGACAGAGAGGCCTGTTGGCGCTGCTGTGGTCGTTCGCGAGGCCACACCGGTGGGTGATCGCCCGCGGCCTGGTGCTGCTGTGCCTCGCGGCGGTGGTCGACGTGGTGTCGGTGCTGGTGATGGCGGACGTCCTCAACGCGGTGCTCGAGGCGCACTCGACCAGTCAGATGGTCGTCTCGGTCGCCAGCTGGGTCGGGGTCACCGCGCTCGGCGCTGTGCTCACGTACTTCGGCACCATCGCGTGCACCCGCGGTAGTGAGGGCGTCGTCCTCGCCCTCCGCGACGCGATGTTCCGCCGCGCGCAGGGCATCCCGCTCGACGAGCTCAAGCGCTGGTCGATCGGCGACCTGGTGGTGCGCCTCACCGAGGACGTCATCGTGCTCGAGACCGCGCTCAGCTCGTCGGTGGTGCAGGCGATCATTGCCGGGCTCACCACCCTGGGGCTCGTCGGTGTCGCGTTCTACATGAGCTGGCAGCTCACGGTGGTCGCGCTGATCGCCGTGCCGATCCTGATGGGTATCTCCCTCGCGTTCCGCGGTGTCCAGGAACGGGTCACCATCTCCGAGCGCACCAGCCACAGCGCCCTTGGTGGCTCACTCAACGAGATCCTCTCGACCCACGAGCACGTCCGGCTACACAACATGGAGGGCGCGGAGTCCGGCCTGATCCACCGCCGCGGCGTCCAGCTGTTCCTGGCCCGCATGCGCGAGGCACGCGTCGAGGCGGCCTTCGGCGGGATCCTCGGCTCCGCGGAGGTGCTGACGATGATCGTGGTCACCGTCGGCGGCGTGATCCTGGTCCGCGAGGGGCACCTGAGCATCGGCTCGCTGATCGCGCTGTCCGGTTACCTCGCCTATCTGTACCCCAAGATCCAGGAGATCAGCGAGACGCGCCTGGCGCTGGTCGGCGCGGCCGTCAGCGCCGACCGCATCCTCGAGGTGGTCGGCGACCTGTCCGACGACGAGTCCGCCGGGCCCCACCCCGGCCGGGTGCGGGCCGCCGACAGCGGGCCGGTGGCCGTCACCGCCGCGGGCGTGCAGCTGCGCCGGTCGGACGCGTTCACGCTGCGCGTCGCCGAGTTCGCGGCGGCCCCGGGCACCGTCACCGTCATCACCGGCCCCAGCGGCTCCGGCAAGTCGACCTTCGGCGCCCTCGTCGCGGGCATGGAGCGACCCGATTCCGGCAGCCTGCTGCTGGCCGGCCGGGACGAATCCGCGATGAGCGGCGGGCAGATCCGCGCCGCCGTGACGCTCGTCCCCCAACGCGCCGTGATCCGCAGCGGCACGATCGGCGAGAACATCGGCTACGGCGCCGCCCCGGACTCCGAGGTCGACGGTGACACGCCGGGCGGGTCCGGCTCGCACGGCGCGGTCTCAGGTGCGGCCGACGAGGTAGTCCGCGCGGCTGCGCGGGTGGCTCGCGCAGACGAGTTCGTCGACCAGCTGCCCGACGGATACGGCACCGAGATCACCCTCGGCGGTCCCGAGCTGTCGGGTGGCCAGCGGCAGCGCATCGCGCTGGCACGCGCCATCGCCCGTGACACGCCCGTCGTGATCTTCGACGAGCCCAGCACGGGCCTCGACAAGGAGAACACCGAGCTCCTTGCACGGTCGCTGCGCGCGCTGGCGGTGCACCGCACGGTGCTCGTGATCACCCACGACCCGATCCTGGTCGCGGCCGCGGACTCGGTCTACCAGGCCGACCGCGGCGTGATCCGACCCGCCGATCGCGAGCACCTCGAGTACGGCTCTTCCGCACCCGAGCCCGACGAGGTGACCGGATCCGACGCGACCGGATTCGCGGGCACCGTCGAACCCGGACCGCAGGTGGCCGCGCCTGCCGAGCACTCCGGCGATGGCCGCCGGTACCGGATCCGGCGACGCTGACGGCCCGTCGGTCGCCCCGTCAACATGTGCACCGTTCCGTCGGCGGCAGGCAGTCGCATCTGTGTGGATTCGCCGTCCTGACGGCGCCCCCGGCGCGAGTCTGCGGCTTTGTACGACGGGCGGACCTCCGGTGTACGAAACCGCAGATCGGCACTCGTGGCCGGACCACGCTGACCGACGGAAGGGTGCACATGTTGGTCGGGCGACGGAACCGTGCACATGTCGATCAGGGGCGGGCAGATAGCCTGGACCCCGTGACTACCACTGAGCTGACCGCCGATACGGCGAACGGAATCGACTTCAAGGTGGCGGACCTGTCCCTCGCGGACTTCGGCCGCAAGCAGATCCAGCTCGCCGAGCACGAGATGCCGGGTCTGATGGCGCTGCGCCGCGAGTACGCGGAGGTGCTGCCGCTCGAGGGGGCTCGCATCTCCGGCTCGCTGCACATGACGGTGCAGACGGCCGTGCTGATCGAGACCCTGGTGTCGCTCGGTGCGCAGGTGCGGTGGGCGTCGTGCAACATCTTCTCCACCCAGGACGAGGCCGCCGCCGCCATCGTCGTCGGACCGCACGGCACCGTCGAGGAGCCGAAGGGCGTCCCCGTGTTCGCCTGGAAGGGCGAATCGCTCGAGGAGTACTGGTGGGCGGCGGAGCAGATGCTCACCTGGCCCGACGCCGCCGATGGGACCCCGCGTCCGGCGAACATGATCCTCGACGACGGTGGCGACGCCACCATGCTGGTCCTGCGCGGAGCGCAGTTCGAGGCCGCGGGCGTGGTGCCGCCGGTCGACCCGGACGCCGACAGCGCCGAGTACCAGGTGTTCCTCGAGCTGCTGCGGCACCGGTACGAGCAGGACAAGACCAAGTGGACCACGATCGCCGACTCGATCAAGGGCGTCACCGAGGAGACCACCACCGGCGTGCTGCGGCTGTACCAGTTCGCCGCCGCGGGTGAGCTGAAGTTCCCGGCGATCAACGTCAACGACTCGGTCACCAAGTCCAAGTTCGACAACAAGTACGGCACCCGGCACAGCCTGGTCGACGGCATCAACCGCGGCACCGACGTGCTGATCGGCGGCAAGAAGGTCTTGATCTGCGGCTACGGCGACGTGGGCAAGGGTTGCGCCGAGTCCCTCGCGGGCCAGGGCGCGCGCGTGCAGGTCACCGAGATCGACCCGATCAACGCGCTGCAGGCCCTGATGGACGGCTTCGACGTCGTCACTGTCGAGGACGCGATCGGCAAGGCCGACATCGTGGTCACCTCCACGGGCAACAAGGACATCATCCTGCTCGAGCACATGAAGGCGATGAAGGACCAGGCGATCCTGGGCAACATCGGCCACTTCGACAACGAGATCGATATGGCCGGGCTGGAGAAGTCCGGGGCGCACCGCACCACCATCAAGCCGCAGGTCGACCTGTGGACGTTCCCGGAGAGCGGCAACTCGATCATCGTCCTGTCCGAGGGTCGTTTGCTCAACCTGGGCAACGCCACCGGCCACCCGTCGTTCGTGATGTCCAACAGCTTCAGCAACCAGGTGATCGCGCAGATCGAGCTGTGGACCAAGCCCGACGAGTACGCATGCGAGGTCTACCGCCTCCCCAAGCACCTGGACGAGAAGGTCGCGAAGATCCACGTCGAGGCGCTCGGCGGCCGGCTGACCAGGCTCACCAAGGACCAGGCGGAGTACATCGGCGTCGATGTCGAGGGCCCGTACAAGCCGGAGCACTACCGGTACTGATCAGCTCCCCTGCGCAAGGCGCCGCCCCCTCTGCACCTGCAGGTGGGGCGGCGCCTTGCGTAGGGCGGCGCGGCCCCCGACGGCGACCGCGCCGTGTCAGTTGTTCGCATCCGACAGGCACAACTTCCAGCGACCCGACTCCTTGCGCAACGCCACCACCTCGGTCACCGTCATCGGCTGGCTGTCGAGGCCGGCCGCGGTCGCCGACGGTG
Source organism: Tsukamurella soli (assembly GCF_039541155.1). NCBI lineage: Bacteria > Bacillati > Actinomycetota > Actinomycetes > Mycobacteriales > Tsukamurellaceae > Tsukamurella > Tsukamurella soli. Next base: position 22,825 of record NZ_BAABFR010000064.1, on the reverse strand, counting down.
TCGCGGCCTCCGTCGCCGTGGCGGTGCCGTCGGCGCGGTCGACCGTGATGTCCGACACCGTCACCGCCCACGTCCCCGAGGGCCCGACCCGCGCGTCCACGGACGCGGCGAACGTCTGCTCCGTGTACCGCGACTGCAGCGTCGCCACGTCGGCCGTGCAGTGCGTGGCGAGCATCGCCTGGAAGTCGCGATCGTTGTAGGCGTCGTTCTCGGCGGTGATGGTGGATCGGATGGCATCGGTGTCCGTCCCCTGGCGGCCGAGTATCACCGTCACCACGATGGCCGCCGCCACCACGATGATCAGCACCACGATCGCCGTCGTCACGCCGACGATCAGGGGAGTTGAGGGCCCGCTGCTGCGCCCCGCTCCCGGGCCCGACGGTGCCGGGCCCGACGGTGCCGGGCCCGACGGTGCCGGGCCCGACGGTGCCGGGCCGGACGGTGCCGGGCCGGGCCGGGGCACGTCCTTCGCTGCAGGGGTCGTAGGCGCTGTGCGCCAAGGAGTTCCGGCCACGTGCGTCGGGATCTCGTAGCCCATGTACGGCGATCGGGTGCCTGTCACCAGTGCCGTGCCGGGCGGGGGCGGTGGAGCCTGGCCGGGGCGGCTGGGCTCGGGGATGCCGAGTCGGCGATAGGTCTCGGACGACAGCACCGGGTACTCGTAGACGGGGCCGCCGACGTGCTGGTACGCAGTCCCGCCGTTCGGGGCATCCGCGCGCGTCATCCTCCCAGCCTACGACCCCGCGTTCACACCTCCACAGCGTCGGCACCGGTCGAGCCGTCGGCCCCGTCGGCCCCGACGCCACCGTCGGCGACCGTGCCCGCAGTGTCGGCACCCTGGTCCCGGGCTGCAAGGCTCTCCAGGGTCGCCCGCGCCGCCTTGCCCTTCTTCTTGCCCTTCCCGGAGCCGGAGCCGGGGCCGGCCGGCGCGATGCCCTGCTGCCCCAACGCGGACACCAGGGCGTCCAGTTTCTCGTGGATCTCGTCGAGCTCGCGTCGTAGGTAGTCGCGGCTCACCCCGTCGCCCACTGCCAGGCGCACCGACGCCAGCTCCCGCGCCAGGAACTCAGTGTCGGCCTTGGTCTGCGCGGCACGGGTGCGGTCCTCGTCGAGCGAGACCCGGTCGCGGCTCTCCTGCCGGTTCTGCGCCAGCAGGATCAGTGGCGCCGCGTAGGCGGCCTGCGTCGAGAAGGCCAGGTTGAGCAGGATGAACGGGTACGGGTCGAAGCGCAGCGCCACCCATGTGACGTTGAGCGCCACCCAGACGACCACGATCACCGTCTGGATCATCAGATATCGCCCGGTGCCGAGGAAGCGGGCGACGCGCTCGCTGCCCTGGCCGATCAGGTCGTCGCCGAGGTTCAGCGCGATCGTGCGCTTGACCCGGGGCGTGTCGAGTCTCGACGAGCGGGTGTCGGTCATCGCGGCATGTCCTCTTCCTCGCGCCAGTCGTCGGGTAGCAGATGATCGAGCACGTCGTCGACGGTAACCGCGCCCAGCAGGTGCTGCTCGGAGTCGATCACCGGCCCACATACGAGGTTGTACGCCGCGAAGTAGCGGGTCACGGCGCTCAGCGGCTCCTCGGGCCGCAGGTGCGGTAGCTGGTTGTCGAGCACGCCGCCGACCAGTTCGGCGGGCGGCTCGCGCAACAGTCGCTGCAGGTGCACGCAGCCCAGGTAGCGGCCGGTGGGGGTGGCGGTCGGGGGCCGGACCACGAACACCAGGCTGGCGGCGGCCGGGGTGATGTCCGGGTTCCGGGCGCGCGCAAGGCACTCGGCGACGGTGGTCGTCGGATCCACGATGATCGGCTCGGGCGTCATCATGCCGCCCGCGGTGTCGGGGGAGTAGGTCAGCAGGGTGCGGACGGTGCCGGAGTCCTCCGGGTCCATCACGGCCAGCAACTCCTCGCGTTGCCGCACGGGCAGCTCGCCGAGGAGGTCGGCCGCGTCGTCGGGGTCCATCGCCTCGAGCACGTCCGCGGCACGGCGCAGCGGCAGGTAGCCGATCACCTCCGACTGGTCGTCGTCGGGCAGCTCCTGCAGGATGTCGGCGAGCTTCTCGTCGTCGAAAGCAGCCGCGAGCCGTAGGCGCCGCTCGGCAGGCAGCTCCCGCAGCGCATTGGCGATGTCTGCGGCGCGCAGGTCCTCGTACTGCGCCATCACCATCGCCACCTCGTGGTCGGCTCCGGACAGCGCACCCATGGTGAATCCGGTCACCGACGCCGCGTCCACCACCTCGGTGCCGCCGCGTCGACCCAGGCGGCTTCGGCCCGCGCGCAGCCGCACGGCCACCCGGTGCACCACCCAGTCGCGGGTGCGGGTCTGCTCGATCCCCACGTCGACGACGGTGGCCTCGACGCCCTGCGTCCCGGCGGAGGGGCCGGCACCGTCGGGCGCCGGGACGTCGGGGTCCCGGACGTGGACGCGGGTGCCCACGATCTGGCCCAGCACGAGCGCCTCGCCGGCCCGCATGTGTAGGCGGCGCAGGCTCACGGAGCCCGTGTTCAGGGTGATGGCGCCGGGCTCGATCCCCGTCACGCGCAGCATCGGGACGAAGATCCGACGCCGGTTCGCGAGTTCCACGACCAGTCCCAATACCCGCGGGGGGCGTGGGCTGTCGCGCACCACGACGACCGCGTCGCGGACCCGCCCGACCGACTCGCCGTCAGGGCCGTACACCTGGAGTCCCGCGAGTCGCGCGACGAATACTTTGGAGGCTGCTGCCATGGCGCACAGGGTAGATTCTCAAGGGACACCCAAGAACAGGAGGCCCGAGACATGACGAGCCCCATCCCCGGTGGACGGCCCGGTAAACAGCCCGGCCGTGGCCTACCCGAGCCTCCGAAGGGCTGGCCGATCGGTTCCTATTCGACGTACGCGCAGGCTCAACGGGCCGTCGATTACCTGTCTGACGAGCAGTTCCCCGTCCAGGATGTCACGATCGTGGGCGTCGACCTGATGCAGGTCGAGAAGGTCACCGGGCGGCTCACGTGGGGACGCGTCATCGGTGCGGGCATGGTGTCCGGCGCGTGGCTGGGCGTCTTCCTCGGCCTGCTGGTGGGCTTCTTCACCGGTCACGCCATCGGATCGCTGCTCGCGGGCCTGATTGGCGGAATTGTGTTCGGCGTGATCACAACTGCCATCCCGTACGCGGCCACCCGTGGCACGCGCGACTTCTCATCGACGATGCAGCTGGTAGCGGGCCGATACGACGTGTTGTGCGAACCCAAGACCGCCGAGCGGGCGCGGGACATGCTCGCCAAGTTGAACATCACCTGATTCGCAGAACCGCACATATCTCTCCGCCGGGCGCTAGGTTCATTGTGCTTACTAATACATGAACCTACCGGCGGAGGGCCATGCATCTCGGAAGGTTCCTCCACGGCAGGGCGGGGCAGCTGCTGTTCCTGACGTACCAGCACCTGTCGCTCGTGGTGCAGTGCGTCGTCCTCGGCGTGGTGATCGCGCTGGCGGTCGCGGTGGCGGTGTACCGCAGCCGGGCGGCCGCTGCACTGACCACCGCGCTCGCGGGCGTCGGGCTCACGATCCCGTCGCTCGCGCTCCTGGCCCTGCTCATCATCCCGCTCGGGCTCGGCGTGGCACCGTCCGTGTCGATGCTCGCGTTCTACGCCGCGCTGCCCGTCCTCACCTCCGCGATCGTCGGCCTGCGCTCGGTCCCTGTGACGGTGACCGAGGCCGCCCGCGGTATCGGGATGCCGCGCTGGCGGGTGCTGGTGTCGGTCGAGCTGCCGTTCGCCTGGCCGGTGATCCTCACGGGTGTGCGGGTGAGCACCCAGATGGTGGTCGGCGTGGCGGCGGTGGTCGCATACGTCCTCGGGCCTGGGCTCGGCTCCCTGATCTTCTCCGGCCTGTCGCGCCTCGGCGGTGCGGGCGCTCTGGAATCCGCGTTCACCGGCACCGTGCTGATCGTGATCATCGCGCTCGTCCTCGACGCGCTGCTCGTGCTACTCGGCCGGCTGACCATCTCGAGGGGGCTCGCATGACCGAACACTCAGCCCAGACCACAGGCGTCGCGATCGAACTCGACGGGGTGTCGAAGAGTTATCCCGGACAGGCTCGACCGGCCGTGGAGCAGCTCGACCTGACCCTGGAGGCCGGGCACATCGTCGCCTTCGTCGGGCCGTCCGGGTGCGGCAAGACCACGACCCTCAAGATGATCAACCGGCTCATCGAGCCCACGTCCGGCCGGATCCTGATCGGCGGCCGCAACGCGCTGGAGGCCGACTCGGACGAGTTGCGGCGCAGCATCGGCTACGTCATCCAGTCCGGCGGGCTGTTCCCGCACTGGACCACCGCGCGCAACGTCGGTGCGGTGCCGCGGATGCTCGGCTGGGACAAGAAGCGGATCGCCGCGCGCACCGACGAGTTGCTCGACCTGGTGGGACTCGACCCGGGTGAGTTCCGCGGTCGGTTCCCCAAGGACATGTCGGGCGGGCAGCAGCAGCGGGTCGGCGTCGCGCGGGCGCTCGCCGCAGACCCGCCGGTGCTGCTGATGGACGAGCCGTTCGGCGCGGTCGACCCCATCACGCGCGTGCGGCTGCAGGACAGCCTGCTCGCGATCCAGGGTGAACTGGGCAAGACCATCGTGATCGTCACGCACGACATCGAGGAGGCGATCAAGCTCGGCGATCGCGTCCTGATCCTCTCCGAGGGCGGGCACGTCGAGCAGTACGCGACCCCGGACGCGATCCTCACGGCCCCGGCCACGCCGTTCGTCGAGGAGTTCGTCGGGTCCGGAGCGACCCTCCGGCATCTGTCACTGTCGACGGTGGCCGAGCTGGACCTCGAGCCGGTGGTCGAGGCGCGTCCGGGCGAGCCGTCCGGCGAGGTCGTGACCCGCGCGAAGGTCGCGGGCCGCAGCTGGATCGTGGTGCTCGACGGTGCCGGTCGACCACAGGCGTGGCCGACGCTCGACGAGGTCGCGTCGGGCCCGACGGTGACCGACTTCGTCGATCGGCGGCTGCCCATCGTCGACACCACGGCCACGCTCGCCGACGCCGTCGACATCATGCTGGCCGCGACCCAGGGCGGCACGCTCGTGCTCGACAGGGGGCGCCTGGTCGGCTCGGTGACCATCGAGGCGGTCATGGCACGGGTCCGGCAGGTGCAGGCCACAGCGCGTCCCGAGGACGCGGCCGATACCTACCTGGCGGCGCAGCGGCGGACGGAGGAAGGCGCGTGAGGGTGCGGTGGCGGGTGCCGATCGACCTGTGGGTGGAACCGGTGCTGGTCCTCGTCGTGGGAATCGGCTTCGTCGTCTGGCACGGCGTCACCCACTTCTCCGCCACCGAGGCGGTGCAGCTGCAGTGGGGTGTCCTGGGGTCGTCGATCGGCGAACACATCGAGATCACCATCGTCGCCACCGTGATCGTGCTGGTCATCGCGGTGCCCCTCGGGGTGTTGGTCACGCGGCCGGTGTTCTCCCGGGTCGCACCGATCGTGGTGAACCTGGCCAACATCGGGCAGGCCGCGCCGGCGCTCGGCATGGTCGTCCTGTTCGCGATGTGGCTCGGCACGGGCTTCCGCACCGCCGTGGCGGCGCTGGTCGTGTACGCGATCCTGCCGATCCTGCAGAACACGGTGACCGGCCTGCGGCGCGTGGACTCGAAGACCGTCGAGGCGGCGCGCGGCATCGGCTTCTCGGGCCTGCGCACGCTGCTGCAGGTCGAGTTGCCCCTCGCCCTGCCGGTGATCCTCAACGGTGTCCGCACCGCGCTGGTGATCCTGGTCGGCACGGCCACGCTCGGCACCTTCATCGGCGCCGGTGGGCTCGGCGTGCTGATCACCACCGGCATCACGTTGTTCCTGCCGTCGCTCCTGGCCTCCGGCGCCGTCCTCGTCGCGCTGCTCGCGGTGACCATCGACTGGATCGCGCGACTCGCGGAGTACCTGCTCACGCCCCGCGGCCTGCGCGGCGCCGGAGCGATCGGGTGACCGCGCGCTGGCGGGCCGGCGTCGCGACCCTCGCCGCCACCGTGATGCTGACGGTGACGGGCGGCTGCGGGCTGCACAGCTCGTCCGGGGCGTTCGTATCGGGACAGTCGGTCGACGGGAGGCACCCGCTCGCGGGCGCCTCGATCGTGGTCACATCGAAGTCGTTCACCGAGGGCGTGATCCTGGGGAAGATGACGGTGACCCTGCTCGCCGCCGAGGGGGCGAAGGTCACGGACATGACCAATGCGCCGGGCTCGATGTCGGCGCGGCAAGCGCAGACCTCGGGACACGCCGACATCCAATGGGAGTACACCGGGACCGGCTGGGTCAGCTATCTCGGTCAGTCGTCGGTGATCTCGGACCCGCATGAGCTGTGGCAGCAGGTACACGACCGTGAGCTGCGCAACGGGCTCACCTGGCTGCCGCCCGCGAACTTCAACGACACCTATGCCTTCGCGATGAACGACGCGCAGTACAAGCGCACCGGGATCCGCACGATGTCCGACATCCGCAAGCTGCCGCCCGCGCAGCGGACATTCTGTGTCGACGCCGAATTCGCTTCCCGGCCAGACGGTCTCGGTCCGATGCTGGTGAAGTACTCGATGCCGCTGGGTGCGCCCGGCGGTGTTCCGCGTACCGCGATCACGACGATGGACCAGGGCATCGTGTACACCGCGACCGCGAAGGGCACCTGTCTGTTCGGTGAGGTGTACACCACGGACGGCCGGATCAAGAATTTGAATCTACATGTGCTGCAAGATGACCGACACTACTTCCTGCCTTACTCCGGCACCCCGGTCATCCGTACCGTCGTGCTGCAGCGCTACCCGCAGATCGGCCCGATCGTCGACGAGATCTCCAAACGGCTCAGCGATTCGGTGATGCAGGAGCTCAACGGCCGCGTCGACATCGACGGGGAGGACCCCGCCACCGTCGCCGCCGACTGGCTGCGGTCCCAGCACCTGATCCGCTGACCCGGCCACACCGCGACGTCGTTCCCGCTGCCGAAAGGTGCTCCCGCAGCCGAATAGACTGTAGCGGCAGCACGTTTCGGGCGCGTGAACCGTAGACCTACGGCACCGGTCTGTGGTTGCGCCGGGCGCCGTCGCAGAATCCACTGTCAGCGGGCTACCTGCCTGTGGCTGTTCTGCAGGTTGACGGGCAACCCGCTGGCACGAGGGTTCACAGCGCCTGCGCGCGGCTACTTTCTGTGACAGATCTGAAGCCCCCAGGCGGTTGGAGCCCTGTCATGAGTCACGCGCCGAATCCCAGAACTCTCGGTCTCGCCCTCGCGGCGATCGGCGCAGGGGCCGCGCTGACGTTCGGCGCCGTCGCTCCGGACGCCACCGCCGCGCCTCTCACGGTCAGGCTCTCCGCCGTCTCAACGGGTGGCCTCGCGCTGCTCCCGGTCGATGACACCACCACCGACACCGGGGGCGCCGACACCGGGAGCACGGACACCGGGAGCACGGATGCCGGGAGCGCCGACACTGGGGGCGCCGACACCGGCAGCACGGACACCGGAGGCGCCGACACCGGGAGCACGGACACCGGGAGCACGGGGCCGACAGCACCATCCGCGGATACCGGGGGTGGTGCTGTCGCGCCCGCGGCGAGCGCCCCTGCCCCGGCCGCCCCGGCGCCGACCGATCCCTGCGCCGGCGACCCAGAACTCTGCTCGGGGGTGCCGACGGGGCCCACCGGCGGAGGCTCTGCCCCTGCCCCTGCCCCTGCCCTTGCCCCGACGCCGGGGCACACGCCCACGCCCACACCGGGTCCCGGCACCGCGCTCACGCCCACTCCTGGCGTGGGTCACATGCCGACGCCCACCCCCGGCACTGGGCATATGCCCGTGCCTGTCCCCGGGCCGCGCCACACATCGGCGCCGACCCCCGGCCCTGGCGGCCACCTCGGCACACCAGGCCACACATCCGCGCCGAGCCCTGGAGGCCGCCCCGGCACATCGAGTCATCCCGGCCATCCCGGCCATCCCGGCGGCCCGAGTCGTCCCGGCCATCCTGGCGGCCCGAGTCGTCCCGGCCATCCCGGTCACCCCGGCCATCCTGGCAGGCCCGGACAGCACCACCACCAGCCACCGTCGACTTCTGCGGTGCCGCCCATGCTCGGTGCGTCCTGCATTCCGGGAGCGCCGAATCCGGCCGACCTGTCGTGCACGAACGGCGTCTGGCACCGGATCCGCGTCCGCGCGGTGCTCGGCGGGCACTGCTATGTGGTCGGTGCCGTCGCGACCACGACGGGGATCCCGGGTGTCGGGGCGACGCTCACCTGCCGGCCCTCCCGGTTCGGCCGGCTCACGTGGCAGTACTGACCGCCTGAGCCCACCGTCCGACCCACCGTCGACCCGCCGGCGGACCCGCCGGCGGACCCGGGGTGAACCACCGGTGACCTCCGACCCCACGTGAGCGCGCACCCGGTGTCGGGCAGAATGGGACGAGTATGCATATTGTGGTGCAGCTCACGGGGTTTGTCCGATAGCGTTCTGTGACGGGCCTGTGATTGTGCTGCGCGTGCGCGCGGCCTGGTGGGCGGGTCGAGAGGGTGAGGAGCTTCAAGTGCGGAGAGGACCCGGGAGGCGGATCGCAGCCGCACTGACGGCCGCGGTCTGCGCGACGACGGTGGCGGGCTGCGGCTCGTCCGGCGGCAGACCCGTCATCAGCGTGTACGTGCCGGCGGACAGCGCCAAGACGGTGCAGGAGGTCGCGGGCGCGTGCTCGACCGACCGGTACACGGTGGCGGGCTTCGCCCTGCCCAAGGACGCCGACGGGCAGCGGCTGCAGCTCGCGCGGCGCGTCACGGGTAACGACCACACCCTGGACATCATGGGCATGGACGTCACGTGGACCGCGGAGTTCGCGGAGGCCGGGTGGATCCTGCCGCTGCCGACCGACTTCTCCGCCAAGGTGGCGCAGAAGGTGCTGGCCGGACCGCTCAAGACCGCGACCTGGCAGGACAAGCTGTTCGCTGTCCCGGCCTGGACCAACACCGAGCTGCTGTGGTACCGCAAGGATGCGCTCGCGAAGGTACTGGGCCATCCGATCACCAGCGAGCCGAAGCTCACCTGGGACCAGCTCGTCGAGTACGCGAAGCGCAGCGGTGAGCTGGGCGGGCCCACGCAGATCGAGTCGCAGGCCGCGCAGTACGAGGGCCTGGTGGTGTGGTTCAACACGCTGCTCGAGAGCGCCGGTGGGCAGATGGTGGCCGACGACGGCAAGACCGTCACGCTCACCGACACGCCCGCGCACCGCGCCGCCACCGTCCGCGCCCTGACGATCATGAAGAACGTCGCCACCGCGCCCGGCCACGATCCGTCGTTCACCCAACTGATGGAGGATCCGGGCCGGCTGGCGATGGAGTCGGGCAAGGCGATCTTCCAGGTCAACTGGCCGTACGTGTTCGCGGGCATGCAGAAGGACGCGGCGGGCGGTTCGGTGCCGTTCCTCACCGACATGACGAAGTACGCGAACGCGGTGTCGAACCCGACCGACGCGCAGCTGCACGAGATGAACCAGCTGATCCGGCAGAAGTTCGACTTCGCGCCGTACCCGTCCGTGTATCCCGGGCAGACCGCCAAGAACACCATCGGCGGCGTGAACTACGCGGTGTCCAAGACCAGCCGACACCCGGACTATGCGTTCGCCGCCATCGACTGCCTCACCAACGCCGCGGCCGAGAAGGTCTACGCCCTCGACGCCGGCACGCCGCCCGTGTTGCCGTCGTTGTACGACGACCCCGACTTCGTGAAGGCGTACCCGATGGCCAAGCTGATCCGTGACCAGCTGCAGGCCGATACCGCCGCGGTCCGGCCGCCGACGCCGCTGTACCAGGCCATGTCGACGCTGCTGCAGGCCAAGCTCAGCCCGGTGGGGGCGTGGGACCCGGCCCAGCTCGCCGACACCCTCACCGACGCCGCGAACAAGGCCCTCAGCCAGAAGGGGCTGATCCCATGACCGACGACGATCAGCGCGGTCGGCACGCGCTGCCCGACGATCTCGTGACCAGGGCGATGCCGGTCCCCGTCGGCGCAGTGCCGGCTTCGGCCCGGCGGGCAGCCGCCGTGACCGTCGGGCCCGACGGTGACGCGCCCGCGAGGGTTCGGAAGGGCAGGGCCCCGCTGTCCGAGGGTAAGCGGGCGGAGCGGCGGCTCGGGCTGTGGCTGATCGCGCCCGCCGCGATCGTGATGCTGTTGGTCACCGCGTACCCCATCGTGTATGCGTTCTGGCTCAGCCTGCACCGGAGCTCGCTGGCGTATCCGGGTCAGGACAAGATGATCTGGCTGAGCAACTACGGCACGGTGCTGTCCGACGGCTACTGGTGGCAGGCGTTCTTCACCACCCTGTTCATCACCGTGGTGTCGGTCATGATCGAGTTCGTGCTCGGCCTCGCCATCGCACTCGTCATGCACCGCACCATCTTCGGGCGTGGGCTGGTGCGCACGCTGGTGCTGATCCCGTACGGCATCGTCACCGTCGTCGCGGCGTTCTCGTGGTACTACGCGTGGACGCCCGGCACCGGCTACCTCGCCAACCTGCTGCCCACCGGCAGCGCGCCGCTGACGCACCAGTGGCCGTCGCTGCTGATCATCGTGCTCGCCGAGGTGTGGAAGACCACGCCGTTCATGGCGCTGCTGCTGTTGTCCGGCCTGGCGCTGGTGCCGGACGACCTGCTCAAGGCCGCGGCGATGGACGGTGCCGGGCCGTGGACGCGGTTGATCAAGATCATCCTGCCGCTGATGAAGCCGGCGATCCTGGTGGCGCTGCTGTTCCGCACCCTCGACGCGTTCCGGATCTTCGACAACATCTACATTCTCACCAACGGCAGCAACAAGACCGGTTCGGTGTCGATCTTGGGCTACGACAACCTGTTCAAGGCGTTCAACCTGGGTGTGGGGTCGGCGATCTCCGTGCTGATCTTCGTGTGCGTGGCGATCATCGCCTTCATCTTCATCAAGGCCTTCGGTGCCGCCGTGCCGGGCGCCGACTCGGACGAGAGGCGGTAGGGCAGTGGCTGGTTCGATCGTAGGTGCAACCAGCGGCCGCAAGGTCGGCTGGACCGTCGCCAACCTACTGGTGATCGTGTACGCGCTGTTCCCCGTGCTGTGGATCATCTCGCTGTCGTTCAAGACCACGGCGACCGTCGGCGACGGGAGCCTGATCCCCAAGGCGTTCACGTTCGACAACTACAGCGGGATCTTCACGGGCTCGGCGTTCGTGCGGCCGCTGATCAACTCGATCGGCATCGCCTTGATCTCGACGGCGATCGCGGTCCTGATCGGCACCTTCGCCGCGTACGCGGTTGCGCGCCTGGACTTCCCGGGCAAGAAGGTGTTCATCGGGTCGGCGCTGCTGATCGCGATGTTCCCGCAGGTCTCGCTGATCACGCCGCTGTTCAACATCGAGCGCGCTCTGCACCTGTTCAACACCTGGCCGGGACTGATCCTGCCGTACATCACGTTCGCGCTGCCGCTCACGGTGTACACGCTGTCGGCGTTCTTCCGCGAGATCCCGTGGGAGCTCGAGAAGGCCGCCAAGATGGACGGCGCCACTCCGGCGCAGGCGTTCCGCTTGGTGGTCGCGCCGCTGGCCGCGCCCGGCGTGGTCACCGCGGCGATCCTGGTGTTCATCTTCGCCTGGAACGACCTGCTGTTCGCACTGTCGCTGACGTCCACCAACGCGTCGATCACCGCGCCGGTCGCGATCGCCAACTTCACCGGCAGCTCGCAGTTCGAGGAGCCCACCGGATCGATCGCCGCGGCCGCGGTGATCGTGACCATCCCCATCATCGTCTTCGTCCTGATCTTCCAGCGACGCATCGTGGCCGGCCTGACGTCCGGTGCGGTCAAGGGCTGACCCGCCGGGCCTCTAGAGAGAGCGAAAGAATATGGCAGACATCGTCCTCGACCACGTGAGCAAGACCTATCCCGACGGCTCACACGCCGTGAACGACATCGACCTCGCGATCGCCGACGGCGAGTTCATCATCCTGGTGGGCCCGTCCGGGTGCGGTAAGTCGACCACCCTCAACATGATCGCGGGCCTGGAGGACATCAGCTCCGGCGAGCTGAGGATCGCGGGGGAGCGGGTCAACGATCGCGCGCCCAAGGACCGCGACATCGCGATGGTGTTCCAGTCGTACGCGCTGTATCCGCACATGAGCGTGCGCGAGAACATCGCGTTCCCGCTGCGGCTGGCCAAGCTGCCCAAGCGCGACATCGACGCCAAAGTCGAAGACGCCGCCCGCACCCTGGACCTCACCGCGCACCTCGACCGCAAGCCCAGCCAGCTGTCCGGAGGGCAGCGGCAGCGCGTCGCGATGGGGCGCGCGATCGTCCGCAGCCCCAAGGCGTTCCTCATGGACGAGCCGCTGTCGAACCTCGACGCCAAGCTGCGTGTGCAGATGCGCACCGAGGTCTCCCGGCTGCAGAAGCGGCTCGGCACCACGATGGTGTACGTGACCCACGACCAGACCGAGGCGATGACGCTCGGCGACCGGGTGGTGGTGCTGCGCGGCGGCATCGTGCAGCAGGTCGGTGCCCCCCAGGAGCTGTACGACCGTCCCACCAACCTCTTCGTCGCGGGGTTCATCGGCTCGCCGTCGATGAACTTCCTGCCCGGGCGGCTCACCGGGACCGGCATCGACACCGCCATCGGGGCGATCCCGCTGGCCGCGGCGCCGCACATCGCGCAGCGGGCCGACGCCGCGGGCAACCGGACCGGCGAGGTCATCGTCGGCATCCGACCCGAGCACTTCGAGGACGCGCGCCTGATCGACTCCAACCAGCGCATCCGTGGCATCACCTTCACCGCCGCCGTCGACGTGCTCGAGTCGATGGGCTCCGACAAGTTCGTCCACTTCTCCCTCGGTGCTCCGAATGCGGCGGGCGGGGCGGCGGACGCGCTCGCCGAGATCGCCGCGGACGCGGGCAACGACTTCAGCACCGACGAGGTGGTCGCCCGGCTGTCCGCCGAGTCCGGGGCGGTGCGTGGCCAGCCGGTGGAACTGTTCTACGACCCGTCCAAGATCTCGGTGTTCGACCAGCACTCGGGTGTCAATCTGGCCGTGTAGGTGGCGGTTTCAGGGGGTGCGGCGTGCGGGTGTTGGCGGTGAGCGACGAGGAACTGCCCGCGCTGGCGCTGCGTTCGTCGCGGCTGCGGCCCGAGCTGATCCTCGGCGCCGGTGACCTGTCGGCCGCGTACCTCGAGTCGCTCATCGAGCGGTACCAGGTGCCGTGCGTGTACGTTCCGGGTAATCATGATCCCGACATGACGGGGTTCCGGTACAGCGCAGGTGGATTCGTGCGGGCTGGGCTACCCGCGGAGCACCCGGGGCCGCGGGGCGGGCGTAACGCGGACGCCACCGTCGTCCGAGAGGCCGGCCTCGCGGTGGCGGGCCTGGGCGGATGCATGCGCTACAACGGCGGTCCCAATCAGTGGACCGAGCGGGCGCAGGCGCGGCGCGCGCGGCGGACGCGCCGGCGCGCCCGCCGAGTACCGTCGGTGGATGTGCTGCTGACGCACTCGCCCGCCGCGGGGATCGGCGATGAGCCCGACGGCGCCCATCGCGGGTTCGCCTGCGTTGGCGACCTCGCCGCGCGCCTGCGGCCGCGGGTCCTGCTGCACGGGCATGTGCACCCGCACGGCCGCCGCCCGCCGGACCGCGGCGTCCCGCTGCCGGGTGGTGGCACCGTACCGGTGCTGAATGTGGTCGGCTACGTGTACCTCGAGCTGCCGCCAGGCGGCGGCCCAGTGACGGTGATGGAGCGCAGATATGGCGCCTGACACGGGTTTTCCCGATGCCGACGCGCGTCACGACTTCGACCGGATGCGCCGGCGGGCGGCGGTCGCGCGGCTCGCCGGCTGGATCATGCGGCAGCCCGGCGACGTGACGGAGGTGTTGCCGTACGGCGAGGTGGTGGCCGCACTGGGGTTCGTGTCCGAGCGGGCCCTGGGGCTGCAGGTGATCGAGGTCGCGGACATCGTCGGGAGTGTCGACCGCACAACCGATTTCGATCGGTACTTCCGCCCCGTCAGCCCGGCGTTGCGGGCGCGGTGGCAGCGGCTCGCGGCCGCCCAGCGGCGAGGCGAGTCGATGCCGCCGATCGTCGTGAAGCGGGTCGGTGACATGTATTTCGTGGTCGACGGCCACCATCGCGTGTCGATCGCCTTCGCGCGACACTTCGAGACCATCGACGCCTACGTCACCGAGGTGGTCACCCGCGTGTCGCCGGCGGGGATCACGGCGCGCTCCGATCTGCTGATCAAGGACCACCGCCGACTGTTCCTGTCCCGCGTGCCGCTGGCGGGGGAGCAGCGCGCCGCGATCACGATGAGGGACGCATGGGAGTACTCGGTGCTCGCGGAGATGGTGGAGGCGTGGGGTTTTCGGCTCATGCAGCAGACGGGAGAGTTCCTCGCGCGGGCCGAGGTGGCGCGCCGGTGGTTCGGCGAGGAGTTCCTGCCCGTGGTGCGGATGGCCCGTGCCGCGTCGATCCTCTCCCGAGCCACCGACGCCGAGCTGTACGTCCTGGTCGCCCGCGAGCGGTACCGCCTCGTCCGCCGGCACGTGTGGAGCGAGGAGATCATCTCGGAACTGTCGCAGCGCGGGGACCTCTCGTAGCCCGGTCGGCTCCCGTAGCGTCTTCCGCCGGCGGCTCGAGGTGCCGGAGTGTTACGGCGTCACGGCGAGCGCGGCCACCAGCCGGGCGGCGAGGTCGCCGTCACCGTCGACGGTGAACCGTTCCAGCGGCACCTCCCGGCGACCGCCCGCGCGGAGGATGAACGACTCGCGGTCCGTGGCGATCCGGGTGGCGTCGGCGGTGGGCTCGGGCAGCAGCCGCCCGCGTCCGTCGTCGCCGACGGTGGCGGTCACGACGTACCCGTCCACGTCGACTGTCACAGTGGTGCCCCGCGCGGCCTTCATGCGCTTGCCCAGCACGAATCCCAGGCTCTCCGCGAGGTATTCGGCGACGTGCGCCGCGCCGGGGGAGTCCATGCCGCCGGGCCGGCCGACAGCGCGGCGGATGTCCTGCTCGTGCATCCACACGTCCAGCGGACGGTTGCGCAGCAGCGTCCGGATCGGCCAGCCCAGCGCGCCGAACACCCCGGGCGCGGGCGCCGCCGGATCGGTGGGGGGATCGGCGGCGAGGGCGGCGTGCCGCTTCGCGGTGACCTCGCGGATCTCGGCGGTGATCTCTGCGCCGGTGCGGCCGCGGCGGTTTATCACGCCGATCTCGGTGAACGCGCTCATCGGGCCGGTGATGTGCGGGGCGGGCGGCACGTCGGCGGTCTCCTCGCCGCCCGCGAGCACCGACTCCAGGTGCGCGACGTGGCCGGCCACGGCGCGCACGTCCCAGCCGGGCAGGTCGGTCGGCAGGTCGAAGTCGGGCTCGTCCAGCTCGTCCAGCAGTGCGGTGAGGTCGGCGACAGTGCGCCACCAGATCTCGACCAGGGCGGACAGCTCGGGGTCGGGCGCCGTGGCGTCGGGCAGCGCTGCGGAGTCGGCGGAGGGCATGGGCCGACCCTATAGGGTCGGGATCTGTGAGCACCGTGGATCGGGTCCGTGAGTATCTCGTCGCGCACCAGGCGGCGCGCGGTTTCGAGACGCCCGTCTCCGCGTCCGTCACGTTCCTCGGTGTGGAGGCGGTCGAGGTGATGCGGTGGGCCGGTGTGCCCGCCGGGCGCCCGACGGTGGTCTTCGCCTCGGTGGGGTGCTCGCGACACGCGATGACCGACCCGATGGACCTCACGCCGTCGGACGACGGCCCGCGCGCCGAGATCCTGCTCGAGCTCGAGCCTCGGTCACCGGATCAGGCGGCGCTGGTCGGTGCGCACCGCAGCGTCGCATTGCTGGCAGCGTCGCCCGCGGTGGAGGGGCTGGTCCTCGCTGCCGACGCACTCGTCGATCTGTCCACCCCGCTCTGGGCGGGCGCACCGTTCACCGGCGTCCTGCTGGGCGCATCGGACGTCCCCGACCTACCGGTCCCTCCGGGTGCGGCGGTGGCCTTCCTGCGCGCCGTCCCGATCACCGCCAACGAGGCCGCGTGGGTGCGGCTCAAGGGCGCCGATGCGCTTCGGGAGGCGTGGGCCGAGGCCGGCATCGACCCGGCCGACCCGGGCCGCGCGGCCGCTTCCACGGTCTGAGCCGGTCAGCCCGGCGCTGACGCTGATCGGACGCGTCGTTCTCGTCGGAGCGTGTCGGTGTATCGAAGCCGTTGATCTACACCTGCTTCGGGCCGAGGCCGCGGCGGCCGGAGACGGCATACGTGCGTCCCATGTCGGGTTCCGCGCATGCCCGGCCGTGCCCGCGGTGCCTGGTCGAGGTACGGGACGGTAGAACAGAGGGCGTGACCTCCCGCCTGACCACAGCCGCCCGCGCAGCCTCCGCGACGCTCCTCGCCTGCGCCGTCGCCGCGGGTGCGGCGGCCTGCTCGGACGGCGGCGACGCGGCCGACCTAGGCCCCGTGCAGCGTCCACCCGCGGTGGTCGTGGGTGCCGACGGCGATGCTGCCGCACAGATCGAGGCGCAGATCTACGCCGCCGCGCTACGCAACGCAGGTGGGCGGGTGCAGGTCGAGACGTTGCCGGGTGACGACGGCGGCGCGGCGTCCGGCGGCCGCACCGGGACGGGCGATCCCGCCGTCGCAGCGGTCGAGGCGGGGACGGTGACGATGACGCCCGCCCGGACGGCTGCCTTGATCCGCCGCTACGGCGGAACGGAGGTGGGCCCGTCCGCCGAAGCGGCGCCGTCGGTCGGCGCTACGGCACAGTCAGGCGGTGCGGCACCGTCGGCCGGTACCGCACCGTCGGCCGCCCGCGCTTCGACGACCTCGGCGGGCTCGTCCGAATGGGACGCGCAGTACGTGTATCTCTCGGGCCTGCTGCCGGACGGCCTGGCGCTCGGCGACCCGACCCCCGCGCTGGACCAGCCGATGCTGTACACCCGCTCCGGCGGGGCGACGTCACTCGCGGACTGCTCCGGCATGCACGGCACCGTCGCTGTGGCGCGGACCGGCGTGGGCGCGGTCGATGCGACCGCAGAGCTGCATCGGGTGAACGACCGCTACGGGTGTGGCTTCTCCGCGGCCGAGGTGCTGCCTGCCGCGGATGCGGCCCGGGCCGTCACCAGCCGTCGTGCGGACGCGGCCGAGCTGGGCACTCTCGCCCCCGAGAACGCAGGACTCACGATGCTGACGGATCCGGACGGCCGCGTGCCCGACGATGCCGTGGTGCCGCTGTATCAGCGCGCAGCACTGACCACCGCCCAGGTGCGGTCCATGAACGCGGTGGCGGGCGAACTGAACACCGGCGACCTCGCGGCGATGGTGGCCCGCGTGGTGACGGGCGGTTCGAGCGCATCGGCAGAGGCCGGCGCGTGGCTCGTGGCGCACCCGCTCACCTGACCCGCGAGCCTCCCGACCGGCGCGGTTGCCGAGGCGAGGCGACCCGCCTGAACGCTGCTCGGGCGGGTCGCGATCCGTGTTTCTAGATGCGCTTGGACAGCTGCCGGTCGACCAGCGCGCTGATGCGTTCGTATCCCGCCCCGGTGATGCGGGCCGCGAGGTCGAGCAGCTTGGCGTCGGCGCCGATCAGTACGCGGCCGCGCCGCTTGCGGACGCCGTCCAGGATCACCTTCGCGGCGTCCTCGGCGCTGGTGCGGGCGAGGTACTTGTCGAACAGCTCGGCGGTCTTCGCCTGGTCGTGTCCGTCGGCGACTGTCGCGTTGCGGGCGATCGCCGTCTTGATCCCGCCCGGGTGCACGCAGGTGACGCCCACGTTGTGGTCCGATGCGAGCATCTCGATGCGGAGCGACTCGGTGAAGCCCCGGACCGCGAACTTGGCGGCGTTGTAGGCGCTCTGCCCGCCGACGCCCAGCAGGCCGAACAGCGACGACGTGTTGATGATGTGCGCGTCGCCGGATGCGATGAGGTACGGCAGGAACGCCTTGGTGCCGTTGACGACGCCCCAGAAGTCGATGTCCAGCACTCGGTCGTAGTCCTTGAACGAGGTCTGCTCCACGGGCGCGTGGTGCGCGATGCCGGCGTTGTTGAACAGGAGGTTGACGGTGCCGTAGTGGGCCACGACCTCCTCCGCGTAGGCCAGGACCTGCTCGCGCTCGGCCACGTTGACCACCTTGGTGTGCACCTCGGCGCCGAGCGCGCGGGCCTGCGCCGCGGTCTCCTCGAGGCCGACGGGGTCGTAGTCGCACAGCGACAGCTTCGCGCCCTCGCGTGCCAACTGCAGCGCCAGCTCGCGGCCCATGCCGGATGCGGCGCCGGTGATCACGGCGACCTTGCCGCGGAAGTTCTTCATGTGTTCAACTCTCGTGTCGGGCGACCCGGTTCGGGTCGCTGCCGGGCACCGTGTCCGGACGTCCGCCGCTGCGCCCGAGGGCATCAGCGGCTTTCCAGCGGCGCACGGTGGCGGTATGCAACCGACAGTATGGGCCCGAATCGGGGTCTGTCAACGACCTATTGAGTATGATTCAGTAGGTGACGAGAAAGACGGCCGACGCAGTACTCGGGCGCAGGCGTACCCGGATGTCCCCGGAGGCGCGGCGGCAGCAGTTCATCGAGCTCGGCCTCGCGCGCCTCGAGCACGTCGCGCTCGAGCAGGTGTCCATCGAGGAGATCGCCGCTGAGGCCGGGGTCTCGGCCGGTCTGCTGTTCCACTACTTCGACTCCAAGCTCGACTTCCAGGTCGCACTGATGGAGGAGCAGGCCCGCATCGTGGGCGACATCGCCACTCCCTCCCGCGCGCCCGGGGACCTCAGCGAGGTCATGCCGATCCTCACCGAGACCCTCGCGGCCTACGTCGACCACATCGTCGAGCACCGCCAGTCGCTGCTGCCCATACTGGCCGGTGTCTCGTGGTCGGACCCACGGATCCGGGACGCCGTGAAGGACGTCCGCGAGCAGATCGTGGCGCATTTCCTGCAGTACGCCGAGAACATCGGCCTCACCCGATCCCGGGAGTTCGTCCTCGCCATCCACGGCTGGATCGCGGTGGTCGAGGAGACCATGGTGCACTGGCTCGACGAGGAGTCCGAGTTCGCATCCATGACCCGCGACGAGATCGTCGCTCACCTCGCTACCGTCTTCATCGCGATCGCCTCCGCCGTCGGGCTGGATCTCGCGTCGGGCGCCGGCGACCGGATCATCGACATGGGTCCCATCGTCGACGACGAACCCGCCACCACCTGAGATACCCTCCGCACGCAGACGTAGAGAGGCGCCCGCAACCCGAAGGGGGTTGCGGGCGCCTCTGTCACCCAGTGCTCGCTGAGTTGCTACGCGAACGCCCCGCAGGTGTCGAGTCCCGCGTCGGCGCTCGCTACGCTCCCTACGCGAACGCCTCCTCGATGATCTGGGCCTGCTCGACCGCGTGCACCTTCGACGAACCCGAGCATGGCGCCGACATCGGACGGCGGGAGATCCGATGCAGGCGACCCAGACGCTCAGGCAACAACTCGGGCAGCG
Organism: Tsukamurella soli; assembly: GCF_039541155.1. NCBI lineage: Bacteria > Bacillati > Actinomycetota > Actinomycetes > Mycobacteriales > Tsukamurellaceae > Tsukamurella > Tsukamurella soli. The sequence goes on along the minus strand of NZ_BAABFR010000064.1, from coordinate 3,379 downwards.
CCAGGCCGAACGTCGGCCACGCCCCCTGATTGGCCGGCTCCTCCTGGACCCATGCGACCTTGCGCGCGTTCGGGTAGCGATCCAGCGTCTCCGGCAGGCGCCGCGTCGGCAGCGGGTAGAGCTGCTCGAGCCGGACGATCGCGATGTCCTCACGGCCGTCCTTCGCCCGCCGTGCGGCCAGCTCCCAGTACAGCTTGCCCGACACCAGCAGCAGCTTGGTGACCTTGCTGCGGTCGTCGCCCGCCGCCTCGAACTGCGGATCGTCCAACACCGAGAGGAACTTGCCGTCGGTGAACTCATGTAGCGGCGACACGACCGCCTTGTTGCGTAGCATCGACTTCGGTGTGAACACGACCATCGGCCGCCGGACACCGTCGAGGGCGTGCCGCCGCAGCAGATGGAAGTACGACGCCGGCGTCGACGGCATCGCCACCGTCATCGAGCCCTCCGCGCACAGCTGCAGGAAGCGCTCGATCCGACCCGACGTGTGGTCGGGGCCCTGGCCCTCGTGGCCGTGCGGCAACAGAAGCGTCACGCTCGACTGCTGCCCCCACTTGGCTTCACCGGAGCTGATGAACTCGTCGATGACCGATTGTGCACCGTTCACGAAGTCGCCGAACTGGCCCTCCCAGCACACCAGCGTGGCGGGATCGCCCACCGAATAGCCGTACTCGAATCCGAGGCCCGCATACTCTGTCAGCGCCGAGTCGTACACCTGGAACTCGCCGGCGGACGGGCCGCCGTCCTCTCCCAGGTGGTCGAGCGGCGCGTACTCGCCGCCGGTCTTCCGGTCGATCAGGACCGAGTGCCGCTGGCTGAACGTGCCGCGCCGGCTGTCCTGGCCTGACAGGCGGACCTTGCGGCCCTCCTCGACCAGCGAGCCGAACGCGAGGAGCTCGGCGAACGCCCAGTCCACATTGCCCTCGCGAGACATCTCGTACCGGCGCTTGGCCACCGGGAGGACGCGCGGGTGCGTTGTGAAACCCTCGGGGACGTCCACGAACGCGTCGCCGATCCGGGTGATCTCCTCCTTGGGGATGGCGGTCACCAGCCGGGTCGGCAGCTCCTGGTCCTCGAGGATGGTCGGCGACGGCTCGGGGGTGAACTTCTCCAGCTCCCGGACCTCGTTGAACACCCGCTCCAACTGGCCTTGGTAGTCGCGCATGGCGTCCTCGGCCTCCTTGGTCGAGATGTCGCCACGACCGATCAGGGCCTCGGTGTACGACTTGCGGACGCCGCGCTTGGTGTCGATCACGTCGTACATGCCCGGCTGGGTCATCGAGGGATCGTCGCCCTCGTTGTGACCGCGGCGTCGGTAGCAGACGAGGTCGATCACGACCTCCTTGTCGAACGCCTCGCGGAAGTCCACCGCCAACTTCGCGACCCATACGCAGGCCTCGGGGTCGTCCCCGTTCACGTGGAAGATCGGCGCGCCGATCATCTTCGCGACGTCCGTGCAGTACTGCGTGCTGCGGGAGTGCTCGGGCGAGGTCGTGAACCCGACCTGGTTGTTGACGACGATGTGCACCGTGCCGCCGTTGGAGTAGCCCACCAGGTTGGCCATGTTGAGCGTCTCGGCCACGACGCCCTGACCCGCGAAGGCGGCGTCGCCGTGCAGCATCAGCGGCAGTACCGGGTGGTCGCCGGGCGGCGGCGAGAGCAGGTCCTGCTTGGCGTGGACGATGCCCTCGAGGACCGGGTCGACGGTCTCCAGGTGCGACGGGTTCGCGACCAGCGACACCTTGATCTCGTTGTCGCCGAACATCTGGTAGTACGTGCCCTCGGCGCCGAGGTGGTACTTCACGTCGCCGGAGCCGTGCGCCTGCGCCGGGTTCAGGTTGCCCTCGAACTCGGTGAAGATCTTGCTGTACGGCTTGCCGACGATGTTGGCCAGCACGTTCAGGCGGCCGCGGTGTGGCATGCCGATGACGACCTCATCGAGTTCGTGCTCGGCGGCCTGGTCGATCACGGCGTCCATCATCGGGATCAGCGACTCGGCGCCTTCGAGCGAGAACCGCTTCTGGCCGACGTACTTGGTGGCGAGGAAGGTCTCGAACGCCTCGGCGGCGTTGAGCTTGCTCAGCAGGTACTTCTGCGCGGCGACGCTCGGCTTGATCGTCTTGTTCTCGACGCGTTCCTGCAGCCACTTCTGCTGCTCCGGCTCGAGGATGTGTGTGTACTCCACGCCGACGTGCCGACAGTAGGCGTCGCGCAACACCGACAGGACCTCACGGAGCTTCATCCGGTCCTTGCCGTGGAAGCCGCCGACGTTGAACGTCCGGTCGAGGTCCCACAGCGTGAGGTCGTACGTGAGCACGTTGAGGTCGGGGTGCGACTCGAGGCTGTCGTTGTTGTAGCGCAGCGGGTCCACGTCGGCCATCAGGTGGCCGCGGTTGCGGTATGCGGCGATCAGCTCGAGGACGCGGGCGTCCTTGTCGACGCCGTGCGAGGGCATGTCCTGCCGCCACCGGATCGGCTCGTACGGGATGTGCAACGCCATGAAGACGTCGTCCCAGAAGTCGTCCGACAGCACCAGCTGGTGCACATGCCGCAGGAAATCGCCCGACTCGGCGCCCTGGATGATGCGGTGGTCGTAGGTGGAGGTCAGGGTGGTGAGCTTGCCCACACCCATCTCGGCGATCTTCTCCTCGCTGGAGCCCTGGAACTCCGCGGGGTACTCCATAGCGCCGACGCCGATGATGGCGCCCTGCCCCTTCATCAGGCGCGGCACCGAATGGACGGTGCCGATGCCGCCGGGGTTGGTGAGGGAGATCGTGACGCCGGCGAAGTCGTCTGCAGTGAGCTTGCCGACGCGCGCGCGACGCACGATGTCCTCGTAGGCCGCGACGAACTCGCCGAAGCCCATCGTCTCGGTGTTCTTGATCGCGGCGACGACCAGACTGCGGCTGCCGTCCTTGCCCGCGAGGTCGATCGCGAGACCGAGGTTGATGTGCGCGGGCGTGACGGCGTTCGGCTTACCGTCGATCTCCGCGAAGTGGCGGTTCATGTTGGGGAACGCCTTGACGCCCTGGACCAGCGCATACCCCAGGATGTGGGTGAAGCTCACCTTGCCGCCGCGTGTGCGGGCGAGGTGGTTGTTGATCACCACGCGGTTGTCGAACATCACCTTGACGGGGATCGACCGCACCGACGTCGCGGTGGGGACCTCGAGGCTGATGTTCATGTTCTTGACCACGGCGGCGGCGGGGCCGCGCAGCACCTTGTTCTCATCCGCGACCGGCAGTGCCGGGGCCACGGGCTTGGCGGCCGCCGTGGGCTTGGGCGTCGCGGCTGCCGGGGCGGGGGTCGCCGACGGTCTTGCCGCGGAGCTCCTCATCGGTGAGCGACTCGTATTCGTCGCCCAACGACTCGATATGGG
>NZ_BAABFR010000063.1:0-30425 GCF_039541155.1 Tsukamurella soli | reverse complement strand
CACATCCTTCGCGTACGGCGCGATCTCCTTCTCGGACAGACCACGGATCGCCGCCCGCAACTCCTGATGCTCCGCAGGGAGCTGGAACAGGTCGAAATCGGGATTACCCGCCATTAACGATCTCCTTTGACCAGTGCTGGAAAGCCGGGATGTCCCGGCGATTCTATCCCCACCACCAGCCGATCGGTTATCAACGGGTAACCGGACGCGCGTCACACGACGGCGTCTGCGCAGGTCACGCCGAGGCGCTCAGCCCCGCGAACGAGACGTAGGGCGTGCTCGCGGCGCACACCTTCCAGGTCCCCGACGTGCGGTCGAGGGTGAAGCGCACCGACGTGGCCGCCTTGGGGTTGCGCTTCGCCGTCCGGGCGTCGACGGTGACCCGGCCCAGGTTGTTGGCGACGGTGGCGGCGCGCGGCCGAGCGACGGTGATCCGCCCGTCGACCGTGCGGGTCTCCGCGGAGATCGCGGTGAGGATCTTCGGGTGATACAGCAGGTCGTCGGCGAAGAAGCCACAGGACAGCTGCTTGACCCGCGCGGTGTCGCCGGCGGCGATCGCGTCGAGCTGCGCCTGGATCGCCGACACCATCCCCCGCACTTGACCGGGCGTCCCCTTGACCGGTGCGTAGCCGGGTGCGGCTTGCGCCGTCCCCGAAAGGCCGACGACGGCGACGCCGGCGGCGGCCACCACCACGGTGATCATCTGTCGCTTCACACCCACTCACCTCTCCCGCCACCTGCGTTACGCGGCCAGTGTAGTCGAGACCACTCCTCGCACACGATCGAGTCCGCCCCGCATGTCCCTGCATACCGGGGCGAGCACCCGCATATGGGACAGACACGCCGATGCGAGAGAGGTCGCGATGTGGATTCCTACTCCAGCAGGCGCCTGCGCAGAACCTCGTCCTTGTCCAGCACCATCTTCTCGAGGCTCGCCTGGAACGCGGCGATCCGCTCCCGCAGTGCGGGGTCGGCGGTGCCCAGGATCCGGACCGCCAGCAGTCCCGCGTTGCGAGCGCCGCCGATGGACACCGTCGCCACCGGGATCCCGGCGGGCATCTGCACGATCGACAGCAGCGAGTCCATGCCGTCCAGGTACTTCAGCGGCACCGGCACGCCGATCACCGGCAGCGTGGTCGCCGACGCGACCATGCCGGGCAGGTGCGCCGCTCCCCCGGCACCTGCGATGACCACCTCGATCCCGCGGCCGGCGGCATCGCGCGCATAGTCGAGCATCCGCTGCGGGGTCCGGTGCGCCGACACGACGCCCACCTCGAAGCGGATGCCGAACTCGGCGAGCGCCTCGGCCGCGGCCTCCATCGTCGGCCAGTCCGAGTCGCTACCCATGATCAGGCCCACGCGGGGGCCGGTCTGCTCAGCCATGCTCACTCCATGCCATGTTCGTTCCAACCGTCGGTCCATTCGGCGGTCGCCATCCAGTGCGCCGCCCGCTCGGCGCGCTCCCGCACCGCCGCCACGTAGTCGGCGAACGCGGACCCGTCCGACGCCCCGCCCGGATCACCGATCGGCCCGCCGACGATGTTGACATGGCCCACCTTGCGGTCCGGCCGCTCGTCCTTGCCGTACAGATGCACCTTCGCATCGGGCATGCGCGCCATGAGGTGGTGCAGCCGCTCGTCGAGCGGCATCTCCGGCGCGACCTCGGCACCCAGGATGTTGGCCATCACCGTCACCGGCGCGCGCGCCGCCGTATCGCCCAGCGGGTAGTCCAGCACGGCCCGCAGATGCTGCTCGAACTGGCTGGTCACGCAGCCGTCCATCGACCAGTGCCCCGAGTTGTGCGGACGCATCGCCAGCTCGTTGACGATCAGCTCCCCATCGGCGGTCTCGAACAGCTCCACGGCCATCACGCCCACCACGCCCAGCTCGCGGCTCAGCTCCAACGCGAGCGCCTCGGCCCGGCCGGCGGCGGCATCGGCCAGGCCGGGCGCCGGCGCGATCACCACCGCGCACTGCCCGTGCCGCTGCACCGTCTCGACCACCGGCCAGGTCGCGCCCTGGCCGAACGGGGAGCGCGCGACCATCGCCGACAGCTCCCGCGCCAGCGCCACCCGACGCTCCGCGAGCAGCGGGACCCCGGCGTCGAGCTGCTCGGCCGCCACCGTCAGCGCCTCGTCGAGGGTGCGCGGCAGCCACACGCCGCGGCCGTCGTAGCCGCCCCGGATCGCCTTCAGCACCACCTGGCCGTCGACCTGCGCCCAGAACGCCTCGACGTCCGCCACCGCCGTGACCTCGACGAACTCGGGCACGGGCGCACCCAGCTGCGTCAGACGCCGCCGCATCGCAAGCTTGTCCTGCGCATACACCAGTGCCTGCGGGGGCGGGTTGACGGTGACGCCCTCCGACTGCAGCGCCAGCAGGTGCTCGGTCGGCACGCCCTCGTGGTCGAACGTCACAGCATGTGACCCGTGCGCGGCGCGGCGAAGGTCGTCGAGGTTGTGATGCGAGCCGAGCACCACGTCGGCGCACACCTGCGCCGCGGGGTCCGACGGTGTCTCGGCCAGCACCCGCAGGCTCTGGCCGAGCGCGATGGCGGCCTGATGCGTCATGCGGGCGAGCTGCCCGCCGCCGATCATCGTCACCGTGGGCCGGCCGGCTCTCGGGATGTCCCGCCCGGCCGCCGGCACGTCCCGTCTGGAGTCGCTCACCGTCCCATCTTGGCAGGCGTCGGACGCCGACCCCGCGGGCCCCGGGGGCCGAATCCGCGGGGCCGGCACCCGACTCCGCCGTTGCCGCGCCCCAGGGCGACCACGTCACACCGTCCGGGGTACCCTTCTGGATTCGGATAGACTGCCGCGCGTGGCTTTCATCGAGGCGATCCTGGATCGCACCCCCGGTCCCCTACGCGGCGTGGTGATGCAACATCACGAGCTGATCAAGTTCGCCATCGTCGGTGCCACCACCTGCGTGTTCGACGCCGTGATCTTCTACACCCTCACCCTGACGGTGCTGGCGGACAAGCCCACGGTGGCCAAGATCTTCTCCGGCGTGTGCGCGGTGATCCTGTCGTACATCCTCAACCGCGAGTGGAGCTTCAAGAACCGCGGCGGCCGTGAGCGGCACCACGAGGCGCTGCTGTTCTTCTTCATCTCGGCGGTCGGCGTCATCATCGGCGCGGCCCCGATCTGGCTGGCCAACAACCTGTTCGGCATGCGGCAGCACGACTCGCACATCACATTGATCGTGGTCGACTTCGTGCTCAACTACATCGTCGGCAACCTGCTACAGATGATCTTCCGGTTCTGGGCCCTGCGCCGCTGGGCGTTCCCCGACGACATGAGCGGCGCCCCCGAGGCCGAGCAGATCCTCGTCGACGAAACGTCGTAGGTGCGCCGCCGGATCCTGCTGTCCACGATCGCGGTCGTAGCGATCACGGGGCTGCTGCTCGGGATCCCGCTGACCTTCTACGCGTGGCGCTGGGTGGACGACGCGGCCCGCACCGACCTGCAGCACCGGTTGCAGCGGATCGGCACCGAGCTGGTCGCCCAGGAGAACCCGAACGGCCGGCTCACCACCCCGCTCAAGGTCGATTCGCTCCGCCTACTGATCCCCGAGGACGGCCGCCTCGTCCTGGAGTACCCGGACGAGTCCGGCGTGGTCCACCACGTCGAGTTCGGGGAACGCACCAACAACCCGGTCGCCGAATCGATGAACCTGGGCACCGCCGGCCAGGTCCGCCTCGAGCAGTCGCGGGACCACGTCCGCGACCAGCAGTGGCAGATGCTCACCATCGTGTCGACGATGGTGGCGCTGTCGATCGCGGCCGGCGTCGTGGTGGCGGCGATGACCGCCAGCCGACTCGCCGATCCCGTCCTCGACGTCGCCGAGCGGGCCGAGCGCATCGCCCGCGGCGATTTCCGGCCCGAGCCGCGCCGGCACGGCATCGAGGAGCTCGACCGAGTCTCCGACGTGCTCGATGCAGCGACCAGCGAGATCGCCGAGCGGCTGCAGCGGGAGCGGCAGATCGTGGGCGAGGTGTCCCACCAGCTGCGCAGCCGTCTGACCGCGATCCGCATCCGGCTCGACGAGCTGTCGATGCATGACGACCCCGAGGTCGTGGCCGAGGCCAACGCCGCCCTCGACCAGGTGGACCGGCTCACCTCTGCGCTCACCGACATGGTCGCGGCCGCCCGCGCTGCACAGCCGCCGGGTGCCCGCGCCGCGGTCGACGTCTCAGCCGAGCTGCGTCCCCTGGTCGACGACTTCCGGCTCGCGTTCACCCGTGCCGGCCGGCGACTGGTGCTCATCTCCGAGGGCACCTTGGCCGACCCGATCCTGGCCTGGGTGACCCGCGCACGGCTGCGTGAGGCCGTGTCCGTGCTGATCGACAACGCCCTGCACCACGGCGGCGGCACGACCGTCGTCACCGTCGGGACCGCGGGCGCGGGCGCCGCGCCCACCGTCCGCGTGACGGTGTCCGACGAGGGTCCCGGCGTCTCCGACGCCGACGCACAGAGGATCTTCACGCGTGGATACTCTGCGCACGGCAGCTCGGGGGTGGGGCTGGCACTGGCCCGAACGTTCATCGAGGGCGACGGCGGCCGGCTGCAGCTGCAGAGCCGTCGCCCGCCCACCTTCGCGGTGTTCATCCCGGCGGCGACCCCGGAGACCCGGGAGTCGTCCGCGGAGTTCTCGTCCGAGCCGCGCTGATCCGGCCGACACCGTGCGGGCGGCACCGACCGGCCGATCGGGTACGACCTACTCCGGGTCGAAGCGGAAACCCACGCCGCGGACGGTGACGATACGGCGGGCGCGGTTGCCCGCGACCTCGTCGCCGATCTTGCGACGCAGCCACGAGATGTGCATGTCGAGCGTCTTCGACCCGCGCAGATCGGAGTCGCCCCACACCTCGGCGAGGATCTCCTCGCGCGAGAGCAGTTCGCCGGCGCGCTCCATGAGGAAGCGCAGCAGCTCGAACTCCTTGTTCGCCAGCGCCACATCCTCACCGTCGACGGTGACGCGGCGCGCCCGGGTGTCGATCTTGATGCCCGACACGTCCAGAGCATTGCCGGCGGGCTGATGTCGGCGCATGAGCGCGCGCGTGCGCGCCATCAGCTCGGCGAGCCGGAACGGCTTGCCCACGTAGTCGTCGGCGCCGGCGTCGAGGCCGACCACGAAGTCGACCTCGTCGGTGCGGGCCGTGAGCATGAGCACGGAGATCCCGGGGCGCGCGGCTCGGACCTCCCGACACACGTCGAGCCCGTCCATCTCCGGCAGTCCGAGGTCGAGGATGAGCAGCGAGAAGTCGCCGCCTATCGCCTTGTCGCGGGCCTGCGGCCCGGTGGCGGCGACGGTGACCTCGTACCCCTCACGCGTGAGCGCGCGGGCCAGGGGCGAGGCGATCGCTTCGTCGTCCTCGGCGAGCAGTACTCGGGGCATCGGCCCACCATAATCGACCGGTCTGGCAAGTCCCTGGCCGCCGCCGCGCCCGGTGCTACCGGCGCCGTCTGCGGCGGCCGCGGGCGCCCTCGCCGTACCCGCCCTCGCCGAACCCGGGGTCGTACCCGCCCTCGCCGAACCCGGGGTCGTACTCGACCCGGTCGTACGCGTCGTCGTCCCGGTCCCGGCCGCCCGACATGCCCTCCCGATACAGCAGCCCGTGCACGGCGCTGATCCGCGGGATGTCGTCGAACTCGAGCGGATCCTCGCTCGCCGACTCGATCCTCAGCACCCCGCAGCGCAGCACGCGGTCGAGCAGCCCCTGCCGGTACTCGACGGAGTTGATACGCCGCAGCGGGATGTCGATCCCCGCGCGCCGGACGACCCCCCGGCGGAACACGACCCGCCGGTCCGTCACGGCGAAATGGGTCGAGCCCCACGCGATCCAGGGCCGGAGCGTCGCCCACACCACGACGATCACCCACACCACCAGCACCGCGGCCTCGGCGACGACGCGGGCGTTGTCGCTCTCCACCGACCGCCACACGATGCCACCCAACACGCCGGCGGCCGCCGACGCGAACAGCAGGGCCAGGACCGGCACGACCAGGCGCTTGACATGCGGGTGCGTGTGTAGCAGCAACTCCTCGCCGTCGACGAGCGAACTCTCCGGGAATCCCACACGCCCAGTGTAGGAACCCGAACTCCACCCGCTGGTGCGGTCTACTCAGGCGGGCCGCAGGTGCGTGACATCGCCGGCCGAGAGGGAGTGGTCACCGTCGTCGGCGCGCACCACGACCCGCCCCTCGGTGTCCACGTCGACCGCGGTACCGGCGAGCACGCCACCGTCGGGCAGCGCGACGGTCACCGCGCGCCCGACGGTGTCGCACACCGCCAGGTAGGCCGCCCGGGCCGCGGCGGGGTCATCAGCCCACAGGGTGAGCGCGCGGTCCAGCTCGGTGAGGTAGGCGACGGCGAGCCGCGTGCGATCGGGCGCCTCGGCGCCGGCCAACGCCAGCGACGTGGCGGTCGGCACCGGCAACTGCTCCTCCGTGAGCGTCGCGTTGAGGCCCATCCCGATCACGGCGACCATCTCGCCGCCGGTCGCGGGCACCACCAGCTCGGCGAGGATCCCGGCGCCCTTGCCGGAGCGGCCGCCGCGCCCGCCGTCGAGCAGCAGGTCGTTCGGCCACTTCAGCGACGCGGCCACGCCCGTCACCGCGCGCACCGCCGCCGTCCCGGTCGCCAGGGGGAGCCACCCCAGGCGATGGGCCGCCCGCTCGGGCACGCCGACGGTGACGGAGATCGCCAGCTGCGTGCCGGCCGGGGCGGACCACGGACGGGCGTGTCGGCCGCGGCCGGCCGTCTGCAGGTCGGCGATGAGCACGCGCCCGGCCGCCTCGCCGGCCCGGATACCGTCGGCGAGGTCGACGTTGGTCGAGCCCGTCGACGCGACGACGGTGACGTCCCGCCAGCGCGGCGGCAGGACGGCGGCGATGGCGGTGCGGTCGGGCAGCATGCCGGTGTTCTCGGGCAGCATCGAGCCTCCATGGGACGGTTCCACGAGTCGTGTCCCGGGCAACGATAGTGGCCGGTCGCCGATTGGTTATAGTCCGACCATGACGAGTGCCACCACCACCTCCGGGAGCGGGACGGGCGCCGACGGCGCCGAGCCGAGCATCCACACCACCGCCGGAAAGCTCGCGGACTTCCGCAAACGCGACGGCGAGGCGCTGGCGCCGATGGGTGAGGCGGCGATCGAGCGGGTCCATGAACGTGGCAAGCTCACCGCCCGCGAGCGGGTACTGGCGCTGCTCGACGAGGGCTCGTTCGTGGAGCTCGACAAGCTGGCGAAGCACCGCAGCACCAACTTCGGCATGCAGGCCAACCGGCCCACCGGCGACGGCGTCGTGACCGGCTACGGCACCATCGACGGCCGCGAGGTGTGCGTCTTCAGCCAGGACGCCACGGTGTTCGGCGGCTCGCTCGGCGAGGTGTACGGCGAGAAGATCACCAAGGTCATGGACCTGGCGGTCAAGACCGGCCGCCCGCTGATCGGCATCAACGACGGTGCCGGCGCCCGGATCCAGGAGGGCGTCGTCTCGCTGGCCCTGTACTCACAGATCTTCTTCCGCAACACCCAGGCGTCGGGCGTCATCCCGCAGATCTCGATCATCATGGGCGCGGCCGCGGGCGGCCATGTGTACTCCCCCGCGCTCACCGACTTCGTGGTGATGGTCGATAAGACCAGCCAGATGTTCATCACCGGCCCGGACGTGATCAAGACCGTCACCGGCGAGGACGTCACGCAGGAGGAGTTGGGCGGCGCGTCCACCCACATGGCCAAGTCGGGTGTGGCGCACTACGTCGCGTCCGGCGAACAGGACGCCCTCGACTACGTGCGCGACCTGGTGAGCTACCTGCCGTCCAACAACCGCGCCGAGTCACCGCGGTTCCCCGCCTCCGACCCGTTGACCGGGTCGATCGCCGAATCCGTGACCGCGGAGGACCTCGAGCTCGACACGCTGATCCCGGACTCCGCGAACCAGCCGTACGACATGCACGAGGTGATCCGCCGGATCCTCGACGACGACGAGTTCCTCGAGATCCAGGCCGGGCGCGCGCAGAACATCATCTGCGGCTTCGGTCGCGTCGACGGCCGCAGCGTCGGCATCGTCGCCAACCAGCCCACCCAGTTCGCGGGGTGTCTCGACATCAACGCGTCGGAGAAGGCCGCGCGCTTCGTGCGGTTCTGCGACGCGTTCAACATCCCGATCATCACGCTGGTCGACGTTCCGGGCTTCCTGCCCGGCACCGATCAGGAATACAACGGCATCATCCGGCACGGCGCCAAGCTGCTGTACGCCTACGGCGAGGCCACCGTCCCCAAGATCACCATCGTGACCCGCAAGGCCTACGGCGGCGCCTACTGCGTGATGGGCAGCAAGGACATGGGCGCCGACGTCAACCTCGCGTGGCCCACCGCGCAGTTCGCGGTGATGGGCGCCTCGGGCGCGGTCGGCTTCGTGTATCGCAAGGAGCTCAAGGAGGCCGCGCGCAACGGCGACGACGTCGACGCCCTCCGCCTGCAGCTGCAGCAGGAGTACGAGGACACGCTGGTCAACCCGTACGTCGCCGCCGAGCGTGGGTATGTCGACTCCGTGATCCCGCCCTCGCACACGCGCGGTCACATCGTCACCGCCCTCAACATGCTGGAGCGCAAGATGGTCGCGACGCTCCCCAAGAAGCACGGGAACATCCCGCTGTGAGCGCCGGAGAACAGTCCACCGGCGGCAGCGGCGACCAGGCCGTCGACGCCGCGGCCACCGAGACGCTCAAGCTCGCGAACGCGATCCGGTTCGTCCACGGCAATCCGTCGGATGCGGACGTCGCGGCCATCGTGACGGTCCTCGCCGCCGCCTCGTCGGGGACGGCGTCGGGCCCGGTCGCCCCGAAGGACGGCTGGGCGCCGACCCGCGACAAGATGCGGCCGCAGTACTTCAACGGCCCCAACACCTACACCAGCCTGACGCCGCTGTTCTTCACCGGCGGCCGCTAGCGACGTGGAGGTCGTACTCGCCTCGGCCTCACCCGCGCGCCTGGCCGTGCTGCGCGCGGCTGGTGTGGAGCCGACGGTGTCGGTGTCGCGCGTCGATGAGGACGCGGTACTCGCCGCGCTCGGGCCGCGGGTGGGCCACGAGGAGGCGGTGGTCGCGCTGGCGCGCGCCAAGGCCGAGGACGTGGCGACCTCAGTTCCCGGCCCGGCCGTCGTGATCGGCTGCGACTCGATGCTGTCGATCGGCGGCGAGCTGGTGGGCAAGCCGCACACCGTCGACGTCGCACGCGAGCGCTGGCGCGCGATGGCGGGCTGTGACGGGCGACTGCTCACGGGTCACTGCGTGCTGCTGGTCGAGGACCGCGCGGTGATCGCGTCCGCGGCCGGCACCGGCACCACGACGCTCCGGTTCGCGTCACCGTCGACGGCGGAGCTCGAGGCGTACCTGGCGTCCGGCGAGCCGCTCGAGGTGGCAGGCGCGTTCACCCTCGACGGGCTGGGCGGCTGGTTCATCGAGAACGTCGACGGTGCCCCCAGCTCGGTGATCGGCATCTCGCTGCCGCTCACCCGTGCGCTGCTCCGCGAGCTCGGCGTGGACATCGCAGCGCTGTGGGCGGGCCCCCGATCCGGCTCCGCACGTGCTGATTATCCTTCGAATTACTGATTAAGCGCCCTATTTCGACAACCCGGGTGACAACCCCCTCCGGGCAGGCGATCGCGTGGGCTCCGCGAGTTCCGCTGGCGAAAGCGCAGCTCAGCCGGAATCTGTATACTCAGCAAGCCGTTCGACGACGGCCGCCGCAACCGGCCACACCGCGACACGCGCACGGAATAACTCACCCCCGTCGCAGCGTTCAACGGTAGTGCAGCCCGCGAACGGCGCCGGCGTAGGGCAGTGCGGAGATGAGGCCATGACCGACGAGACCATGACCGACGAGACCACGATCGACGAGACCACGATCGACGAGATCCGCCCGGTAGCCCCCTCGGAGGCGGGTTTCCTCAGTCCCGCGCCCACCACCTGCGCGTATGAGTCCACCCTGGTGGGGCGGCTCGACGTCGACGCCCTAGCGACCTCGTTCGCCGCGCTCCGCTGGCACCACCCCGCCCTCGATGCGTCCGCGCGACCCGGCGATGCCGGATGGGTGTTCGTCTCCGCCGACCGCGGTGACGACGGTGTCTGCGCGAGCGGAGCACCGTTCACCGTCGAGACCGTGGCCGAGCTACCCGAACCCGCCCCCGCGCCCGTCGTCGACCCGAGCCGGTCCCTTGCCGCCCTGTCCGTCGTCACCAGCGGCGACCGGCACCGCGTCACGCTGGCCTTCAACCACGCTGCGGCCGATGCGGGCACCGTGATCGGCCTGTTCGACGAGCTCTGGTCCGGCTACGCGCAGGCGCTGGCCACCGGCAGCGTCGCCGACCTCCCGCCGGTGGAGTTCCCGCGGTCCGCCGAGGGGCTGATCGCCGCCCGCGGGATCCGCGTGGGCACCGACTCCGGGCGCGAACGGGTCGAGGGCGTCCGATGGTATGGCGCGATGCCGGTCGGCACGTCGACCGGGCCATGTCTCCCCGACGTGACGTCGCTCCGCTTCTCACCCGAGGTGACGGCCCGCTTCGCGCGGGCCGCCGAGGATCACGGGATGAGCGCTCTGCTCAGCGGCGTCCTGCTGTCCGCCGAGCGCGCGGGGTTCGTCGACGAACCCGCCGACCTGCCGATCCGCGTCGGCGCCCTGACCCTGGTCGACATGCGGCGCAGGCTGGGCGAGCCCGTGGATCCGACGTCCGTGACCAACCTGGTCGCGGCGTCGTTCGCCGCCGTCGACCTCACCACGGCACCGACCTCGGATCCCGCCGCGGCCGTGGCCGCCGCGATCGCGGTGGGCGCCGAGGTCGCGGGAAACATCCGGCCGGACCTGCAGGCGGGCCGCTGCCTCGCCGCCATGGTCGGACCGACCGAGCCGGGGCCGGCCGTGCAGGAGGCGGCCGAGCAGACGCCGATCGCACCTGCCGAGCCGGCGATCACGCTCAGCAACCTCGGGATCTTGCATATCGACCTGCCGGACGGCCTCGTCTACGAGGATCTACGCCCCCGTATGACCCTCGACTCGGCGTTCCTGCACATCCCCCCCGACGCCGGCCTGCCCCGGCTGCCCGCCCCGGTCGCCACCATCTACCAGGCGTTCACGGTGGCCGGGCGGCTCGCCGTGGAGGCGCTGACGCTGGGCGGCGCGACAAGCCCGCAGGCCCGCGCCGCGATTGCCGACCGCATCACATTCCTCGTGGGGGCTGCCGCTGAGTATGCCCTTCCGGCCCAGAAGTAATACGGTGGACGAAATTACACTTCCAGGAGCCTGCACTATGCACATCCATCGCGCGCTCACCTTCTCGGAGGCCTCGTTCGTCGCGCCGGCCTCGCGCGAGACGATCGGCGCATCGGTGGAGCTGCGCGGCGGCATGGACACCGCCGCCCTGCAGGCTGCGTTCTCCGCGCTTCTGGTCGAGTATCCCGTGCTCGCGGCCCGGGTCGTCGACATCGCGGGCCGGCCGCACTTCGTCGCCGGTGACCCGTCGGTCGCGGGCTCCGCCGGGTTCATGCACCGCACCGAGCCGTGGGCGGGCTACGCACAGGTCCCGCCGCCGTTCGTCGGCTCGGCGCAGCTCGCGGCCCTGGCCCTCACCTCCGACGGCACCCGACACCGCTGCACGCTCTGGGCGAGCCATTCGGCCACCGACGGCAGCGGCCTCATGGCCATCACCGTGCGGCTGTTCGAGTTCTTCACCGTGCTCGCCACCGGGCGGGACCCGGAGGTCGCCGTGGCCACCGACTTCCCCGTCGCACCCGACCAGCTGATGGCCGAGCGTGGCTACCTTCCCGCCGCGGTCGGCTATGACGAGCGGCTCGGCGAGACGTCGTGGAGCGGCGCGGTGGCATCCGCACCCGGGGACCCGACCGCCCCCGACGCAGACGACGTGCTGCGCATCCGCCTCGGGGAGGCGACCACCCGCGCGGTCGGCGACCGCGCCCACGCGCTCGGAGTGTCGGTCAACTCGCTGGTCAGCGGGATGATCGCCGAGGCGGAGCTCGCCGAGTCCGGCGGTGGCGCGCTCGCCCTCCTGACGCCGGTCGACTTCCGCGGCCGCCTCGACCCACCGATCCCGCTGCGCTCCGTCACGGCCCTCGTCGGCTTCTCGTTCGTGTCCACGGCCGAGGCCGGACCGGCGCCGACCGCCGCGGAGATCGCGCGGGTGGTCGGCGACCGCATCCGCGCCGATATGCGCGACGGCACCATCCTGCGCGCGGCGGTCAGCCCCATGCCCGATCCCGCCACGCGGCGGTTCGGGCCGCCGGTCCTGATCAGCAACGTCGGCGAGTTCCCGCTGCTCGCCACGCCGCCTGGACTCGAGATGCACGACTTCCAGTCGCAGATCGTCCGCTCCGCCGAAGGGATGCGCCGGTACGCCGCAGGCTGGCACGGTGTCGGCGCTGCGCCGGTCCCGCTCGGCTCGAGCTACCTCCTGTCGACGTTCGACGGCCGCCTGTCGATCGAGATGCGGGTGCTGCCCGAGACGCTCGACGCGGCCACTCGGGCGCGCATCCTGCGCCGCATCGAGTCCGCTGCCACCGAGCTGTGCACCGAGCTCACCACCACCGGGGTGGCCGGCGGTTCGCGGGGTGCGGCGTGACGAACGCCAGCGCGGTCCCCGTCGCCGACACCGAGTCGCCGCCCGCTCCCCCGTTCTCGCTCGCGGTGGATGTGGTATTGCAGCTGGGCGTGTACTTCGCGCTGCACTCCCTGCTGCACACCACCCAGCTGCTGGCGCTGGTCACCGCGACCGCCCTGTGCGCGCTGCGGATCGTCGCGCGCTGGGTCAAGCGCCGCAGCGTCGACTCGCTCGAGGTACTCGCCCTCACGCTGTTCGGCGCGTCCATCGCCGCCGCCGCGGTGTCCGGCAGCCCGCGCGTGATCCTCGTCGTCGGCACGTTCATGGGGGCCCTGCTGTTCGTCGCCCTTACCGGCGCGCTACTGCTCGACCGCCGCCAGGCCGCCCCCGTCGTGATGCGTCTCACCGTCCGCGGCCACGAGGGCAGGGCTCAGATGTGGAACGATCGAGTCGCACTCGACCCACGCGCCCGTCGGTCGCTGCATCGGGTCGACCCGCTGTGGATCACGGGGGTCGGGGTCAGCACCGGCGCGTCCGTCGCGGCCGCGCTGTGGCTTCCGCTGGACCTCGCCGTCGTCGCCTGCCAGGCGATCCCACTGCTGGTCTCGGCGGTCGTGCTGCTCGCGACCTGGCTGCTGCTCGCACCGCTGCGCACCGCTCCGCCGTGCCCCACCGCGGCCCCCCGAACCGCGCCCACCGAACCGACGTCGACGCACGAAAGGCAGAACCAACTGTGAAGGTCTGCATCCTCGCCATGGGAAGCCGCGGCGACGTCCAGCCGACGATCGCGATCGGGCTGGCCCTGCGCGAACGCGGACACGACGTCACGATCGCGGCCATGGGCGGTCCACTGGTGGAACTCATCCGGTCCGCGGGCCTGGACGCACACCGCCTCGCCGACCACGTGCCCGACTACGACGACGACTACAAGCAGGTGATCGACCGGCCGATCGGCCGCATGCGTGCCTACGGCCGGTTCCTCGTGCGCAACGTGGCGACGCTCTCGCGTTCCATCCAGGAGGCGTGCGCGGGCGGCGATGTGGTGCTCACGCACTCCGACGCGCTCGACTTCGCGCTGCCGATCACCCGACGCGACGACACGACCATCATCAGCTACCGGTTCTTCCCCGGCACCACCAACAGCGTCTACCCGATGACGCAGTACACCCCGGCCGGTCTGACGAGCAGCGTGCTCAACCACTCGCCGCGCATGGTCAAGCGCGCGACGTGGGCACTCGGCGACTCCATCACGTGGGCCAACGTCCGGCACGCCGTCAACTACCACCGCGTCTCGGTCGGCGAGGCGCCGTATCGGTCGCGTCGACACAAGAACATCGACGCCCGCGAGATCACGGACCTGCAGCTGTACGACGCGACCCTCACGCCCGACCTGGTTCCCGAGTTCAGCCGCAATCGGCCGATGCTCGGCTTCCTCGAGGTACCCGCGAACGCGTGGCAGGTCTCCCCGGAGCGCCGGGCCCGCGACGCCCAGCTGATGGAGTGGTTGCGGGCCGGCGAGCCCCCCGTCTACTGGGGCTTCGGCAGCATGCGGATCGCTGAGCCCGACCGGTTGGCGCAGATGTTCGCGCAGGTGTGCGCCGAGCGCGGCCAGCGCGGCCTGATCGTCTCCGGGTGGAGCGAGCTGCATCATGCCGACCTCGGCGACCACGTGCGGATCGTCGACGAGATAGTGCACGCCGATGTCCTACCCCTGTGCTCCGCCGCCGTGCACCACGGGGGCGCGGGCACCACCGCGGCATCGCTGCGCGCGGGCCTGCCGATGCTGATCTGCCCCGTCCTCGCCGACCAGCCGTTCTGGGGCAAGCGGGTGGCCGAGCTGGGCGTCGGCGCCACCATCCAGATGCGCCGTCTCACGTCGGCACGGCTGCACGCCGCGCTCGACACCCTGCAGGATCCGGCGACTCGGCGGCGCGCGCAGCGCATCGCCACGCTCATCGATCTCGGCGACATCCCGGCGCGGCGCGCGGCCCAGATCATCGAGTCCATCGCGGAGGACGACGGCGTCGACATCGGCAATCAGGGCGGGACCGTCGTCCAGGGACGGTTCGGGTCGGGCGGCCGCCACGCCACCCGGCTCGAGTCGGCGGCCGAGGTCTGACGCCGTGACCCGCACCCCCTCCCCGTACGGCCTCGTGTCCCGGCTCCCCGAGCTCCTCCATCTGGGACCCGACACCGACGCGGACGTGCTCGCGCCGCTCGACCAGGCCGCCGCAGCGGCCACGCTGGCCACCGGCCGCAACTCCCTGATCCAGATCACCTGGATCTACGACGGCGGTGTCGACCGCGACCGCGTCGAGGCCTTCCGCACCGCGCTCGGCAACGGGCTGCTCGGCCGGCGCGCCGCCCCGTCACCGCTGCCGTTCGGACCGTTCCGGTGGGTCCGCGCCGCCCCGCCGCCGCTGGCGGTCGCGCCGACCCAGTGCCGCGCAGACATCGACGACTGGTTCGAGGAACGCCGGCTCACCCCGGTCGACCCGTTCGGCGGGCCCGGATGGCACCTCGCGCTCGCGCCGCTGGACGACGGTGGCGTCGCCCTCACCCTGGTCGCCTCGCACGTGCTCGCCGACGGTGTCGGGGTGGCCGTCGCCGCCGCGGAGGCCGCACTGGGCATGACCCGCGAGCTGCGATACCCGCTGGCGCCGGCCGGCCTCGTGCACGGCGCGCTCGAGGATTCCCGGGCCACCGCCCGGTCCCTCCCTGCCGCGGCTCGCGGCATCCGCGAAGTCGTCGCGATGGCCCGCGGGAAGGACTCCGGCGCCGCGAGCGCACCCGGTGGGCGACCTGCCCGCGACGCGAGCGACGTGACCGGCCCAGAGTTCTCCGTGATGCCCTACCTCGACCGCGCCGCCACCGTGGCGCGTGCCGCGGAGCTCGGCGGCAAGGAGTCGCAGCTGATGTTCGTGCTCGCCGCGCGGATCGCGAAGGGGCTCGGCTGGGTGCGGCCGTCCGACGGCAAGGCGATACTCGGCATGTCGGTGGCCCGCCGCGGCGCCGACGATCTGCGGGCCAACGCCATCGTCGACGTGGAGCTGGAGCTGGACCCCGACACCGAGGATCTTCCGGCGGTGCGCGCCGCCGTCAAACTGGCCCTCGAAGGGGTACCTGCGGCCGAGAAGCGGTTTGCGACGCTCAGCCCGCTGGCGCCCCTGCTGCCGCGCCGAGCCGTGGTCGGCCTGGTCGAGAGCCCGCCCGATCTCTCGCACCCGATCACGACGACCGCGGGGGTGGGGGTGCTGCCCGCGCCGGTGCGCTCCCCCGTCGGCACCCCCGCGGACCGGACCAGCTTCCGGCTGCGGTACGCGGATCTGCCCGGCCACACGCCGGTCGCGCGCGCGGCGTTCCTCTACGTCGGCTGGACAGGCACCGAGGAGGAGACCGCGGTGGGCATCACCACCAACCTGGCCGCAGCCACCCAGCTCGGGCTCGCCACCGTCGTCGAGCAGGCATGCCGGTCGCTGGGGATCGAGCCCAGCGCGATCTCCGTGCCCGCCGGCGACGGTCCGGACCGCGTGTAGCGGAGCGTCGCATCTGCAGTGACGGATACACGTATCTGAGCTGTATCCGAGCGCGCCAGGTCCCCTGCCCGCGTCCCCGAACGCCGGGTCCTTCACCCACGGTGGTCGAGGAGAGGCCGGTCGCTTACCGACGATGTAGCCACGTACGCGGTGCCCGGCGTCGACGCGCAGGCTTCGACGGAGGTGAGTACGGGATCACCGAGCTCGGTCACACCACCTACGAGGCCCCCGCACGGACGGCTACGAAGCGGTGGCGATGCGGCGCCGGCGGAGACCGAGCCCGCCGGATGACCAGGTGGATGGCGGCAACGGCGGTCGCGGCCGCGGACCTCGGCGACATCGGGCCGGTCGACGTCCTGCACTACAACGAGGTCTACATCGCCAACGGATGGGCGGTGGAGGCGTTCGACAACGGGACCCGGTTCACGAACAACGACAGCAGCCGGATGTTCTGGGTCGGTGTCACCGACGCCGACACCCTCGGCCGTGGCCGACCGGTCCCACCTCCGGAGAATGCACGATTACGAGCACCCACGCCGCACCCCGCCGGTCGGCTCACGACCCGACCGGCGGGATAGGCTGTGACGGTGGCAACCGACCTCGACACCAGCCCCGAGCTCGCGGGTTACGCACACCCCGAGCGCCTCGTCACAGCCGATTGGCTCAGCGCCCACCTCGGCACACCGGGGCTGCGGGTGGTGGAGTCCGACGAGGACGTCCTGCTGTACGACATCGGGCATATCCCGACGGCTCAGAAGATCGACTGGCACCTGCACCTCAACGACCCGGTGACCCGCGACTACATCGACGGCGCCGCGTTCGCACAGCTGATGAGCACCAAAGGCATCAGCCGCGACGACACCGTGGTCATCTACGGCGACAAGTCCAACTGGTGGGCCGCCTACGCGCTGTGGGTGTTCACCCTGTTCGGCCACCCCGACGTCCGCCTGCTCGACGGCGGCCGCGACAAGTGGATCAGCGACGGCCGCGACGTCTCCCTGGATCAGCCCGAGTACCCGCCCACCGACTACCCCGTGGTCGAGCGGGACGACTCGGTGATCCGCGCGTACGCGGCGGAGGTCCGCGCGCAGCTTGGCAGCCAGCAGCTCGTCGACGTGCGCTCCCCGCAGGAGTACACCGGCGAGCGCACCCACATGCCGGACTACCCGGAGGAGGGCGCGCTGCGCGGCGGCCACATCCCCACCGCCGTGTCCATCCCGTGGGCCAGGGCCGCGGCCCCGGACGGCAGGTTCCTGCGCCGCGCCGACCTCGACGAGGTGTACGGCGGCCTCGACCCGGCGCAGCCGGTCACCGCGTACTGCCGCATCGGCGAGCGCTCCAGCCACACCTGGTTCGTGCTGACGCATCTGCTGGGGTTCCCCGACGTCCGCAACTACGACGGCTCCTGGACCGAGTGGGGCAACACCGTGCGCGCCCCCATCGCGCGCGGAGACGAGCCTGGCTCCGCGCCGGCCGCAGGATGACGGGCGGCACCCCAGCCGGCACCGCCCCCGGGCTGCCCGAGGCGCTCGCCGAGATCGTGGACGACTTCGCGGCGGTCGGAGAATCCGACCGCGTCACGATGCTGGTCGAGTTCGCCGGGGAGCTGCCGCCGCTGCCGCCGGAGCTCGAGACGGCGGCGATGGAGCCGGTGCCGGAATGTCAGTCGCCGCTGTTCCTCGACGTGGACGCCACCGACCGCGCCCGCGTCCGGCTGTACTTCAGCGCGCCGCCCGAGGCCCCCACCACGCGCGGGTTCGCCGCGATCCTCGCGGCGGGCCTCGACGGGTGCTCCGCAGCCGAGATCCTCGCGGTGCCGGACGACTTCTATCATGCGCTGCGCCTCGACACCGTCGTCAGCCCGCTGCGGCTGCGCGGCATGTCCGCGATGCTCGCCCGGATCAAGCGCCGGCTCGCCTCCCCGGCGAACGCCGAACCGCCGGCCGCCCCACCCTCAGGCCCCTAGCCGCCATGCAGTTCACGGAGCTGAGCGCCTACCCGCTGCGCCCCGGGACGCTGGGCCAGTGGGTGCCGACCGCCCAGCGCGACTTCGACCGCTGGAACGACGACCCGCGCGGCACATCGCCCGTCCACGAGGCGCACCTGCGCGGCGCGTTGGACTCGCTCGCCCGGCGACGCATCGTCGGCGGGCGCGAGTCGTGGCTCGCCGTCGGCATCGAATTCGACGAGCCGCTGTCGATCCCCGGCCTGCGCGAGGCGCTCGCGGCGTTCATCGACCGCCACGAGGTGTTCCGCACGCACGTCATCCTCGCGGACGGGCCCGACGGTGCCGGGCGCCCCGTCCGCCGCAGCCTGCCGCCCGACGGTGTCGAGCTGGATCTGCGCATGATCGGGACCTACCACAGCACGGGGCCGCTCTACGACCAGCTGCAGGGCGAGTTCGACCGGGCTACCGCGCCGCTCACGTGGCCGGCGTACCTGTTCGCCACCGTCGCCCGGCCGGAGTCGTTCACACTGTTCTTCGCCGCCGACCACTCGCTGGTCGACGGCTACTCGCTGGTCCTGGCACCGCACGAGCTGACCTCGCTGTACCGCAAGGCCACCAAGGGCTCACCTGCGCGGCTGATCCCCACCGGCAGCTACGTGGACTTCTCGGCGGCCGAGCGCGCCGCCGCCGACCTCGCCGGGCCCGATCACCCGGCGGCGCAGCGATGGCGCGCGCATCTGGCCGAGAACGACTGGCAGATGGCGTCGTTCCCGATGACGCTGCTGCCGCCGTCCCCGACGCAGCTGGCGGCCGAGACACGGGCCGCGCTGACCCACGACGCGGAGGGCGTGCCCCGGATCCCGCAGGGCGCGCTCAACTTCCACCTGCTCGACGACGATCGCACCAACAGGTTCACCCTGGTGTGCTCGGAGGCCGGCGCGACGCTCGTGTCGGGGGTGCTCGCCTGTATGTCGCGGATCAACACCGACCTGGGCGGCGGCCCCGTGTTCCGCTGCGTGATCCCCCGGCACACGCGCGACGCCGAGCAGTGGCTGGCCGCGATGGGCTGGTTCGTGGGCATCGCACCGTTCCGGCTGGACACGACAGGGGCCCGCAACTTCCGCGAGCTGGCGCGTCGCGCACAGACGGAGTGGAAGAGTTCGAAGGTGGGCACCGCTCTCCCGTTCCTGCGGATCGGCGAGCTGCTCGGCCGCACACCGACGCCGCGTTTCGTCGTCTCGTTCATGGACACGCGGTCGGCGCCCGGCGCCGTGTACAACGATGCGGGCGGAGCGTCGGTCCTGCGGTCACGGGACTACTCGATCGAGGACGTGTACCTGTGGATCAACCGGACCCCGTCCGGCCTGCACGTGGCCGCGCGGTTCCCCGGCTTCGAGACGGCGCGCCGCACCGTCCGGCTGTACCTCGGTGCCCTGCGGTCGATGCTCACGGAGATCGGCGACTCGAGCGCCTACCAGTCGGCGGACGACGCGTGAGCCCGGGCGCACGGCTCGGGGTGGCACGCGGCCCGCTCGCTACGCTCCCGGCGCCGGCGGCATGCGGCCCGCTCGCTACGCTCCCGGCGCCGGTGGCATGCGGCCCGCTCGCTACGCTCCCGGCGCCGGCGGGACGGGTCTGCCGAATCCGTCCCACAGCCGTGTGCCTAGACTCCGAAGCGAGAGCGCATTCGACGCGGCGACCGGCCGGCGGCGAGAACTGGGTGCTGATCAGCGCCCGCGGCACTGCACAGGTAGGAGTAGATGAGTGGCAGCCCACGCCAGTAACCAGATCAGCAAGGTGCTCGTAGCGAACCGCGGCGAGATCGCGGTCCGCGTGATCCGCGCGGCCCGCGACGCGGGATACCCCAGCGTGGCGGTCTACGCCGAGCCGGACGCCGACGCGCAGTTCGTCAAGCTGGCCGACGAGGCGTTCGCGCTGGGTGGGCAGACCTCCGCCGAGTCCTACCTGGTTTTCGACAAGATCCTCGACGCGGCACGCAAGTCCGGCGCGGACGCGATCCACCCCGGCTACGGGTTCCTCTCCGAGAACGCCGATTTCGCGCAGGCCGTCATCGACGCGGGCATCACCTGGATCGGCCCCTCGCCGGCGTCGATCCGCGATCTCGGCGACAAGGTCACCGCCCGGCACATCGCCGAGCGGGCGGACGCCCCGATGGCGCCCGGCACCAAGGACCCGGTGAAGGACGCCGACGAGGTCGTCGCGTTCGCGAAGGAGTACGGCGTACCCGTCGCGATCAAGGCCGCATTCGGCGGCGGCGGCCGCGGCATGAAGGTCGCGTACACGATCGAGGAGATCCCCGAGCTGTTCGAGTCGGCGACCCGCGAGGCCGTGTCCGCATTCGGCCGCGGCGAGTGCTTCGTCGAGCGCTACCTGGACAAGGCCCGCCACGTCGAGGCCCAGGTGATCGCCGACCAGCACGGCAACGTCGTCGTCGCGGGCACCCGCGACTGCTCGCTGCAGCGCCGCTTCCAGAAGCTCGTCGAGGAGGCCCCCGCGCCGTTCCTGACCGACGAGCAGCGCACCAGGATCCACGAGTCCGCGAAGGCCATCTGCCGCGAGGCGGGCTACTACGGTGCCGGCACCGTCGAGTTCCTGGTCGCGTCCGACGGACTGGTCTCGTTCCTCGAGGTCAACACCCGCCTGCAGGTCGAGCACCCCGTCACCGAGGAGACCGCCGGCATCGACCTGGTCCGCCAGCAGTTCCGGATCGCCCAGGGCGAGAAGCTCACGATCACCGAGGATCCCACCCCCCGCGGGCACAGCTTCGAGTTCCGGATCAACGGCGAGGACGCGGGCCGCGGTTTCCTGCCCGCTCCCGGCCCGATCACCGTGTACAAGGAGCCGTCCGGCCCGGGCGTGCGCGTCGACTCCGGCGTCGTCGCCGGGGATGTGATCGGCGGTCAGTTCGACTCGATGCTGGCCAAGCTGATCGTGACCGGTGAGACCCGTGAGCAGGCGCTCGAGCGCTCCCGCCGGGCGCTGGCCGAGTTCGAGGTCGAGGGCCTGGCCACCGTCCTGCCGTTCCACCGGCACATCGTCTCCAACCCCGCGTTCGTCGGCGGGGTCCGCGAGGACGGCACCGAGGGCTTCGACATCTACACCAAGTGGATCGAGACCGATTGGGAGAACCCGATCGAGCCGTACACCGGCGGCCAGCCGATCGACGAGGACGACTCGCTACCCCGGCAGAACGTGGTCGTGGTCGTCGACGGACGCCGCGTCGAGGTGTCGCTGCCCGGCGAGCTCAACCTGGCCGGTGGCGGCGGCTCGGCGAACGGCGCCGTGCGCCGCAAGCCCAAGCCGCGCAAGCGCAACCGCGGTTCCGAGGTGGCCGCGACCGGCGACTCCGTGACCGCGCCTATGCAGGGAACCGTCGTCAAGGTGGCCGTCGAGGAGGGCCAGGAGGTCTCCGCCGGCGACCTCGTGGTCGTGCTCGAGGCCATGAAGATGGAGAATCCCGTCGCCGCCCACAAGGACGGCGTGATTACCGGCCTCGCCGTCGAGGCGGGCGCCGCGGTCACGCAGGGCACCGTCCTGCTCGAGATCAAGTAACCGGCATGGAACCGATCGGGCTCAACGTGGGCGGGTACTACCTGACCGCGATCGAGCCCGATCGGTGGCTCGCGGACGAGTCCTACAGCTGGGCCGTCCGCGAGGCCACCACGGGTGACTCGATCGGCACCGTCACGCTCACCCCCGACGGTGCCGTCACCTCCACACCCGCCACCGCCGGCCCGGAACCACACAGCCCGCAATCGCACAGCCCGGATTCCAAGGGCCTCGCCGCCGCCGTCGCCGCGGTGCACCGCTTCGCCGCCGCCCGCTGACCTGTGCACCCTTCCGTCGCCGCAGGTCCGCCCCTCTCAACATGTGCACCCTTCCGTCGGCGCAGGTCACCGCGTCATAGCCGCGACGGCCCGGATCGCGTGAATCAATCACCCCACGTGGTGCGCGCGCTCCCCCTGTGGCCCATAGATCCCCAGGTATTCGACCGGTCTGCCGTCGGCGCAGCCGAACCAGTGCGGCAAACGCGTATCGAACTCGATCACCTCGCCCGGCTTGATCACCAGTTCCCGCTCCCCCAGGATCAGCCGCAGCCGCCCGTCCAGCACGTACACCCAGTGGTATCCGGGGTGCGAGCGCGGGTCGGGCACCTCGCCGGAGCGTGGCGCCAGGATCTCCTTGAACGCGCGCAACCCGCCGGCGCGCCGGGTGAGCGGGACCACCGTACGGTCGCCGTGCCGGATCGGCTTCAGGCGCACGCGCGGGTCGCCCACATCGGGCGCATCGACGAGTTCGTCGAGCGGCAGGCCGTACGCGCGCGCAAGCGGTAGCAGCAGCTCGAGCGTGGGCTTGCGAGTACCGCCCTCGAGCCGCGACAGGGTGCTGACGGAGATTCCCGTGGCCTCCGCCACCGTGGTCAGTGTGACGTCCCGCTCCTGCCGGATCGCCCGCAGCCGCGGCCCCACGTTCGCCAGGATCTGTTCGTCCATGCCCGCCACATTGCCATATCGGCAATCATCATTGCCATAACGGCGTCACGGAGGCCACCGTGGAGGCATGACCACACCACCCCATGAGATCACCGTCGACGCCGCCGTGATCGGTGGCGGCGCAGCCGGACTCGCCGGCGCCACCACACTCGCGCGGGCCCGGCTGTCCGTCACCGTCGTCGACGGCGGCGCACCCCGAAACGCCCCCGCCCGCGGCGTCCACTCCTTCCTCACCCGTGACGGCATGCCGCCTGCCGACCTGATCCGCGTCGGTCACGAGCAGCTCGCGGCGTACGGCGCGCAGATCCTCGACGACGCGGCCGTGCGCACCGCCCGCGACGGCGACGATATTCTCGTCACGCTCGCGTCCGGCACCGTCGTGCGGGCGAGGCGCCTGCTCGTGGCCTCGGGCGTGATCGACCGACTCCCCGATGTCCCCGGCCTACGCGAGCACTGGGGCACCGGCGTGGTGCACTGCCCGTTCTGCCATGGCTGGGAGGTGCGCGAGCAGCCCATCGCGATCCTGGCGACCGACGGTGCGCTCGCAGCGCACGCGGGTCGACTGTGGCGGCGATGGACGGACGACGTCACCGTCGTCATGCACGACGCGGACGTGCTCAGCCCGGAGCAGCGCGTGACCCTCGAGGCAGCCGGGGCACAGATCGTCGCCGGGCCCGCGCTCGCGATCGAGTCCGACGGTGACGGCGTGTCCGGCGTGCGCACCCCCGCCGGGATCGTCTCGTGCACGGCAGTCGTGACGCCGACGTTCACCGAGGCAAGCGTCGAATTCCTCGCCGGTCTCGGCCTCACCCCCGAGCCGTTCGAGGCGATGGGGACGGTGATGGGCACGTACCTGCCGACGGGACCGGCCGGGGCGACGACGGTGCCGGGCATCTGGGCCGCCGGCAACGTCGCCGACCTCGCCGCACAGGTGATCAACGCCGCCGCAGCTGGGAATCAGGCTGCAGCCGCCATGGTGTTCAGCTTCGCGGGCTAGAATCGGACCGCAGTCCGGAACCGCCGGAAGTCATCGGAAGGAAACACACGTGAAGATCGGCATCATCATCGGATCGGTACGCGACGGACGCAACGGCGAAGCCGTGGCGCAGTGGGTCTACAAGGCGGCCGAGGAGCGCACCGACGCCGAGTTCGACATCGTGGACCTCAAGTCGTTCAACGTTCCGATCCTCACCTCGGCGACCATCCCCGGAGCCGCGAACAAGCACTACGACGACCCCGCGGTGGCCGCCTGGAGCAAGGCGATCGACGAGCAGGACGGCTTCGTCTTCGTCACCCCCGAGTACAACCACGGGGTCCCCGGTGCCCTGAAGAACGCCTTCGACTCCCTCGGCGCCGAGTGGGCCGGCAAGGCGGTCGCGTTCGTCTCGTACGGCGCCGACGGTGGCATCCGCGCGGTCGAGCAGTGGCGTCAGATCGTGGCGAACTTCCATATGGTCGACGTCCGCAGCCAGGTCGCACTGAGCCTGTTCACCGACTTCGGCCCCGAGGGTCTCGCGCCGATCGAGCGCCGCGCTGGCGAACTCACCGGCCTGCTCGACAACCTGGTCGACGCCACCACCAAGGTTCGCGCCTGAGGACTGTCCGAACCTCGGTGAGATAGCCGTAGATCCACATCGCACGCCCTCATGGGCGCTATCTCACCGAGGTTCGGGCCCGGGCACGGCGCGCAGCGCCTCCCGCAGCGGGCGGTCGAGCAGGCGCAGGATCAGCGCTGCCGTCGGGAACAGCACGACACCGATGAACGGGCCCAGGAGCACCACGGTGTCGATCGGGAGGTTGAGCGCCATCAGCAGCCCCACCGTGGAGCCGGTGACGCCCGTGCCCGCGCACACGAAACTCATCCCACGGATCCGCCCCCGGAAGTCATCGGTGTCGGTCATGCACCGCTGCCACGCCTCGTCGCTCACCTTGTAGAGAGTCGCGTACAGCGGTTGCAGCACCGAGGCGACCAGCGGGCTGCGGGTGAAGGCGGTGACCAGGAAGCACGCCGCGGCGAAGTAACCGTCGACGGACTGCGCCGCGAGCACGATCCGCGGATCCCTCGCGACGAGTGACGGGATCAGCGACACCGCCAACACGGCTGTCGCGAAGAGGCCGAGCTGTTCGACCTTCCTCGTGGCGAGCATGCGCCACAGGGCGATCACCAGGCCCACCACCACCCCCGCGACGACGCCGGAGAGCTGCGTCCAGCCCGCCAGCCTGGTGAGCGCGAAGTACAGCGGCATGGGCAGTAAGGCGCCGAGGATTGCCGGCGGTGGCGTGGTGAGTACCCGCGCGAGCCCGCCGGCGCCGGATCTGTCGGTCACGGACGGACCCGTTCCGCCTCCGCACGATCGAGGGGGTCCCGCAGGGCGAAGTCGCCGGCAGCGCCTACCCTACGGAGGTACACCAGCCGCGCCGCGTGAAAGGCGATGCTCACGGGCAGCCCTGCATACAGCAGAGCGGACTTCCTCCATCTGCGATGCAACCGGTAGGTACGAGGCATCCACGCGGCGTAGGCGGCATAGCGAGCGACCCCGTTGTAGAAGCGACGACCCGACACCTCCACAACGACGGAACGCAACAGCGCGCACGAACCGCCGGTGTCTATGACACACAGCGCCATATCGATGTCGTCGAAGATATCGCGTCGCATATTCACCAACGACCGGATGCGTAACCATGCGGACCGCCGCATCGCCATACTGCAGCCCAATGCATAGTCGATCGACTGCGGCCGGTCGCGGTACTTGTTGAACGGGTCGTCCCACCTGTTCAGGGCCGCCTGGAATCGTCGACCCGGCATCCGGAACTCCACAGGAGTGGACACGAGATCGAATTCCGCCCCTACATCACCCTCGAGGAATCCGGCGAGCGCTCCAGCCCAGCCGGGCCCGACCACCGAATCTGCGTCGACCCTTGCGATGATGTCGCAGCGCGCCTGGTCGAAGCCGGTACTCCGCGCGAATGCCGCGCCCTGTCGAGACTCGGCGATCAAGACGACCCGCGGATCGGCCGCCACGAGCCGCCTCACAATCTCCGCGGTCTTATCGGCCGAATTGTTATCCACAACAATGATTTCCCGGACACACTCGCCTTGCCCGAGGAGTCGAAGAATGCAGTCTTCGATACAGTCCTCTTCGTTATACGCCGGAACTACAACCGACACCCCACCCATTTCCACGAGATACGAGAATAACACCGCACCGCCGTGGGGACCGTCCGGTCAGGGCCAGGTGATCGTCCCGTTCTGGAACCGCTGGCTGAATCCCGTCGCCGTCTTCTGCTCGTCGGCGACCGGGTAGCCGTAGGTGCCGGCCTCGCGCTTGGCCTCGCTCCATTTCACGAGGATCTGGCCCCACACGGGATAAGCGCCGGTCAGCGGCGACCAATAGACGACACCGCCCTGAAACGTGCTGTACGCGGCGGTCACCGCGCCCGTCGAGTTCTTCGCCTGCACCTCGTTGCTGGTGGGGTAGCCGAGCACACCCTTGGCCCCGCCGTGCCTCTTCCACGTCGAGCGGATGGCGCCGCCCACCTCGTGCGCGGTGCCACCGTCCGCGTTCGGACTCCAGTAGAACGCGACATCCTTGGCGAAGTCCTGGTATCGGCCACCGTTCGCGGCGGCCTTCTCAGGCCCCGTCGGGCCGCCCCACACGCGCCGCCCGCCGGACGCGAAGTACGCAGCCTCGATCCGCCCCTCGACCACGTACTTCCCTACCGTCTGGTCCGCGTGGGCGACGGCGACCACGCCGCCACTCAGTCCGATCACGATCGCGGCGGCGGCCACGCCCAACTGCATGATCCGACGGATGCTTGACGACGCCATGGCTGGGGCCTCTCCTCGACGCGATTGAACTCATACGCATCATGAGTCACATCAGCAACACAAGCAACAACCCGCCCGGCGTGTCTCGGCATGGGATGCAACCCTCGCTGCGCCCGAACCTGTCGGTACCGATGGGACAGGCTGCGGCCTCCGCTCGTCCCTCGCTGCGCCCGAACCTGTCGGCACCATCCGGCATCATGGGCCCATGCCCGGACTCGACTCGTTCACCACCGCCACGCGGGAGTGGTTCGCCGAGTCCTTCGCCGCGCCCACCGCAGCCCAGGACGGGGCGTGGCAGTCCATCGCCGCGGGCCACAACACGCTGGTCGTGGCACCCACCGGCTCGGGTAAGACGCTCTCGGCGTTCCTCTGGGCCCTCGACCGGTTGGCAGACCGCCCACCACCGGAACATCGGCACACATCCGTCCTGTACATCTCGCCGCTCAAGGCTCTCGCGGTCGACGTGGAACGCAACCTGCGCGCCCCGCTCGCCGGCATCGCACGGGTCCGTGAGCGCCGTGGTGATCCGGCGCCGACGGTCACTGTCGGCGTCCGGTCCGGCGACACACCGGCCCAGCAGCGCCGCACCCTGATCCGCAGGCCGCCGGACATCCTCATCACCACGCCCGAGTCGCTCTTCCTCATGCTCACGTCGTCGGCCCGCGAGACGCTCACGCGCGTCACCACGGTGATCGTCGACGAGGTGCACGCCGTCGCCGGCACCAAACGCGGTACCCACCTCGCGCTGTCGCTCGAACGCCTCGACCTGCTGCTGGCGGAGCCCGCTCAGCGGATCGGGCTGTCCGCCACCGTCGAACCCGCCGAGGCCGTGACCGAGTTCCTGGGCGGACCGCGCCCTGCACGGATCGTCCGCCCGCCGTCGGAGAAGACGTTCGACCTCACCGTGTCGGTGCCCGTCCCCGACATGACGGCCCTCGACACGATAGGCGGCGCCGACGACCCCGATCCGGTTCCCCTGCAGCCCGGCTCGCTGTGGCCGCATGTGGAGGCCGCGGTCGTCGCGCTGATCGAGAAGCACCGCTCCACGATCGTGTTCACCAACTCGCGACGCCTTGCCGAGCGACTCACTGCCCGCATCAACGAGATCCACGCCGAGCTCCTGGTTCCCGCCGCCCTCAACCCGGCGGTCCCCGGCGGGGCCCCGGCGTTCGTCATGGGCAGCGGCCAGACCAATGGCGCGCACCCGGTGCTCGCGCGGGCGCACCACGGCTCGGTCAGCAAGGAACAGCGCGCGCTGATCGAGGACGACCTCAAGTCCGGTCGGCTGCGCTGCGTGGTCGCCACCTCCAGCCTCGAGCTCGGCATCGACATGGGCGCGGTCGATCTGGTGATCCAGGTCGAATCGCCCCCGTCCGTCGCCAGCGGCCTGCAACGCGTCGGCCGCGCCGGGCACCAGGTCGGCGAGCCCAGCCGCGGCGTCTTCTTCCCCAAGCACCGCACCGATCTGTTGCACTGCGCCGTGACCGTCGAGCGCATGCGCGCAGGCGCCATCGAGCGACTCACCGTGCCCCGCAACGCCCTGGACGTCCTCGCGCAGCAGACGGTCGCGGCGGCCGCGATGGACGAGCTCGACGTCGACGAGTGGCTCGCGGTGGTCCGGCGCGCGGCCCCGTACTCGACCCTGCCCGAGTCGGCCTACACCGCGACCCTCGACCTGGTCTCGGGGCGCTATCCCTCCGACGAGTTCGGCGAGCTGCGGCCGCGCGTGGTGTGGGACCGCGAGGCGGGCACCCTGGTCGGCCGTCCAGGCGCGGCGCGGCTCGCGGTCACATCCGGCGGCGCGATCCCGGACCGCGGTCTGTTCGGGGTGTTCATGGTGGGCGAGAGGGCTTCCCGGGTCGGCGAACTCGACGAGGAGATGGTCTACGAGTCGCGCGTGGGCGACGTGTTCGCGCTGGGCGCCACCAGCTGGCGCATCGAGGAGATCACCCACGACCGGGTGCTGGTCTCGCCGGCGTTCGGCCAGCCGGGGCGACTGCCGTTCTGGATCGGCGACACCGTCGGGCGCCCGGCCGAACTGGGCCGCGCGCTGGGCAGGTTCACCCGCGACTACGCGGCCGCCGGGCCCGCAGCGCGCGAGGCACGCGGCGCCTCGATCGGCCTCGACGCCTACGCGCGGGACAATCTGGCGCGGCTGCTCGACGACCAGGCGACCGCCACCGGTGTGCTGCCCACCGACACGACCCTGGTGGTCGAGCGGTTCCGCGACGAACTGGGCGACTGGCGCGTCGTGCTGCACTCACCGCTCGGCATGCCGGTGCACGCGCCGTGGGCGCTCGCGGTCGGGGCGCGGCTGAGCGAGCGCCTCGGGCTCTCGGGCGCCGCGACGGCCACCGACGACGGCATCATCGTCCGGCTCCCGGACACCGACGATGCGCCGCCCGGCGCCGAGCTGTTCCGGTTCGAACCCGACGAGCTCGAACAGCTGGTCACCGACGCGGTAGGCGCGAGTGCGTTGTTCGCCAGCCGGTTCCGCGAGTGCGCGGCGCGGGCGCTGCTGCTGCCGCGGCGGGAACCGGGTCGCCGCGCCCCGCTGTGGCAGCAGCGCCAGCGCGCATCGCAACTGCTCGAGGTCGCGCGCCGCTACCCCGACTTCCCCATCGTGCTCGAGGCCGTCCGCGAGTGCCTGCAGGACGTCTACGACCTGCCGTCGCTCCTCGAGATCCATCGCGGCCTGCACGCCCGCACACTGCGGATCGCCGAGGTCGAGACGCCGGCACCGTCGCCGTTCGCCGCAGCGCTGCTGTTCAGCTACGTCGGCGCCTTCATGTACGAGGGCGACGCGCCGCTGGCCGAGCGCCGGTCCGCGGTCCTGTCGCTGGACACGGCGGTGCTCGCGCAGCTGCTGGGCCGTGTCGAGCTCACCGAGCTGCTGGACATCGAGGTGATCGCCGAGATCGAGGCGGGCCTGCAGCGCACCTCGCCCGATTACCGCGCCCGCACGGTCGAGCAGGTCGCCGACCTGCTGCGCGAGGTGGGCCCGCTCACGCCCGACGAGGTGGCGGCACGCACCGTCGCCGAGGCCGACGGAGGCGTCGACCCACTGCGCGCATTAGACGAATTAACCAGGTCGGGAAGAGCTTTCACGTTCCGGCTGGGCGCCACGGACGAGGACATGGTCGCCGCTGTCGAGGATGCCGGCCGGCTGCGCGACGGCCTGGGCGTACCGCTGCAGCCGGGTATCGCCGCCGCATTCACGGACCCGGTTCCAGACCCGATCGCCGACCTCGCCGCGCGGTATGCCCGCCGCCACGGTCCGTTCACCGCGCAGGCCGTCGCAGCCCGCTACGGGCTCGGGGTCTCGGTAGTCACCCGCTCGCTCGCCGCGCTCGCGGCCGACCGGCGGGTCGTCGAGGGCGAATTCCTCGCCGACCTGCCCAGCCCGCAATGGTGCGACTCGACCCAACTGCGACGTATCCGGCAGCGCAGCCTGGCGCGCCTGCGCCGGGACGTCGAGCCGGTGGACGCCCGCACCTACTCCGGATTCCTCGCCGGGTGGCATCATCTACTCAGCCCGCTGCGGGGCGTCGACGGTGTCGCCACCGTACTGGATCAGCTTGCGGGCGTGCCCCTCCCGGCGTCCGCATGGGAGACGCTGATCCTGCCCGCGCGCGTGAGCGACTACTCCCCCGCCATGCTGGACGAGCTGACCGGCTCGGGCGAGGTGCTGTGGACCGGTGCCGGGGCGATCGGCGGCCACGACGGCTGGATCGCCTTCCACCCCGCCGACCTGCCGCCCGCTCCGCTCCCCGCCGAGCCCGACCTCAGCGCCGAACACCGCACCCTGCTCGATGCCGTCTCCGGCGGCGGAGCGTTCTTCTACCGCCAGCTACCCACCGACGCCCAGTCGCCCGAGCGCCTGTGGGACCTGGTGTGGGCCGGCCTGGTCACCGGCGACACGTTCGCTCCGGTGCGCGCGCGGCTCGCCGGCGGCAGGTCACCGGCGGGCCGCGCGACC